>NZ_JBJIAK010000004.1:0-211895 GCF_045310915.1 Mycobacterium sp. SMC-17
AGCGTTCACCATGACTCGTTGATCACAACGCGTGAACCACGCCAGATCCGAAGTCCACCACTCCCCGGGACGCTATCCGTCCTCTCGCCTGGCCTGCCACTGAAAGTAGCAGCGGCCGCCAATCGCGGCCAACCATTTTCACTGCACGATCCAGGCTGCGCCGCCACGCTTCGACCAGCACCGAAGTATCGGCGGCGCATCCTGGAGCCATGAACGCTGAAAACTCGGACGAAGCCGATCGCGCAGGCATCGAAGCAGTGACGCGTGCCTGGGAAGAAGCGTTGGCGAATCACGATGTCGAGGCCCTGTTGGCGTGCTACGCACCGGATGCGACCCTGGAAAGCCCTGTGGCAGCACACATCTTGGGTGGCCCGGGGGTGTGTCGAGGACACGAGGAACTCCGGCCTTTCCTGACCGAGGTGGTGGCACGTACTCCGGACGAGAGGCACTACTACCGTGCCGGATTCTTCACCGACGGCCACCGTGCCACCTGGGAGTATCCCCGCGAGACGCCGGACGGTCAGCAGATGGATTTCGTCGAGGTCATGGAGATCGAGGACGGCTTGATCCAGGCCCACCGCGTCTACTGGGGTTGGCGCGGCGTCGAGATCCTGGCCAGTGATGGCTACTACCGATGATTTCGATCCTGGGCGATGCGGGCGGCTTTTCGGTCTAGCCTGAGCGGTAGGCGATCGGCGGGGGCGAACGACGTGAATCTGGATATGAAGACCCGGGCACACTGGCTGATGGGGTACGGGCTCCCCCGCGCGACACTGAAGCTGCTTTCACGCCGCGGAGACCCATTTGCCCGATTGCTGCTCGACGACGGTCAGCATGATCGCGCGTATGACCTTATCGAGCAGATTCGCGAACAGGGCCGCATGTCGCCAATATTCGGCGGCAACGCACTGGTCACCGCAGATCTCCAGATCACCCGAGAAATCCTGCGTGACAACAGGTACCGAACCGCAAAGCCAACCGATCGATCGCCGTTCCGCACTGTCCAGCGGCTCTTCGAGAAGACCAATCCCGGCGTGATCAATCCAGTGGAGCCGCCGTCACTTCTGATGGTCGACGCACCCGACCATGCCCGGCTGCGACGCCTGGTATCCCGGGCATTCACCCCGAAAGCCATCGACGGGCTTCGGCACCGCATCCACGACGTCGCCGAAAGGCTGCTGAACGAGCTGGACGACGGCGGCAGCGAATGCGATCTGGCGGTCGCCTATGCGTCCCGGATCCCCATCGAAATCATCGCGGACATGCTGGGCATTCCCCGCGCGGAGGCGCCCTACCTCTACGAGATGGGTGAGTCGACCTCCAAGCTGATCACGACCACAGCACCGTCGTGGCGTAACTTCCAGACCGCCGTCGCAGCGCTCCGCGAGCTCGAGACCTACCTCGCCACCCACATCGAGCACCTCCGCGGCGCAAGCGCCGACGACAGCATCTTGTCCGCCGTCGTCCAGGACACCGAACTCTCCGACTTCGAGGTCAGGACGTTCGCGGGCCTTCTTCTCGGCGCCGGATTCCTCACTACGGCACATCAATTCGGCAACGCCGTGGTGGCGCTGATCAATCATCCCGACCAGTTGGAGCGACTCCGAGCCCATCCGGAGGGCTGGCCCAACGCCGTCGAGGAGATGCTGCGCTACGACTCCGTCTCCCAGATCGGAGTCAGAGTGGCGACTGAGGAAGTTCAGGTCGGCGGATACCCGGTGCCCAAGGGGACCGCCGTCTTCCTGCTCCTCGCCGGCGCCAACCGCGATCCAGCCGTGTTCGAACGCCCGGACCAATTCGACGCCGCACGCGACAACGCCCGCGATCACGTCAGCTTCGGCACCGGCAGTCACGTGTGCCTCGGCGCTCCCCTGGCACGCATGGAACTGCAGATCGGCCTGCAGACGCTGTTCGAGCGCTTCCCGCGTCTGGCTCTCGCTGGTACGCCGGCCACGAACGACAGCACTCTGCTGCGAGGGATCAGCTATTTGCCTGTCTCTCTGGGACCTTCACCGGTGCGCCCGGGCTGATGCCGAGACTCTCGCCAGCTGACCCGCAGCCCTGACCACGACGTCGAGCTCGGTGGGTGTCCACGGCCGTCCGCGGGCGATGACCACAATGTGCTCGATGCCGAGCTTCGCCAGATTTCGGCAACGTTCGACCAACTGCTCGGCGGTCTCGTCGGGAGTCAAAGCGGTGGTGAGGGTGTGTTCGATCTCCTGAGGCGGCCGGCCGATCTCGGCGCAGTGCCGCCCGAGCGTGTCGAGTTGGCGGCGAATCACGCTCTCCCCGTTGGGGATATCGAACAGGTTGCAGGCGTCCGCGTACTCGGCGACCATGCGCAAGGTACGACGTTCGCCGGTGCCGCCGATCAGCACTGGCGGCCGCGCTATCGGTCGCGGCCGGCAGATCGGCTGCTCAGCGCGGTAATAGCGCCCCTCGTAAGGAGATTCGTCGCCGTCCCACATTCGGCGGACCAGTTGGAGCACCTCACCCATACGGTCGAATCGCTCACCGGTCGGCGGCAGGAGCAGCCCGAGGGCCCGCGCCTCGTCGGCGTTGTAGCCGGCACCCAGTCCCAACCAGGCTCGCCCGCCGGACAATACGTCCAAAGTGGTGACGGCTTTGATCAACACCGCCGGGTCGCGGAACGTCGTTGCGGTGACCAAAGTGCCGAGCCGCAACTCCGAGGTCTTGGCAGCAAGGAATCCGAGCGTGGTGTACGCCTCCAGCATCGGCTCGTCCAGCCGGCTGGCGGGGTCGGCCTGCAGCAGATGGTCGGCCACCCAGAGCGTGTCAACGTCTGTGCCATCGAGCAATTCAGCCACCGCGGCAAGATTTGCGCGGATGGCGGTTGGTCCCTCCGGCCACGAGAAGTTGGTGACGCTGACGCTGAGTCTCATGCCGGCCCTCCGGGGACGGCATGCTCTTGCCGGTTGCGGGCGGCGCGGCGCTTCGGCAGCAGGACGGCAACGGCGACAAGCCAGATCAGTCCCGAGAACCTGGCGATCGGCAGGAGCGGCGCGGCCGGCGGCCAGATGAGAACCAGCGTCGTCAGCTCGGCGGCCGCGGCGATTCCGAGACCGGCCCACGCCACGGGTCGCGGTACCAGCTGCAGGATCAGCGCCGGGACCGCGATGCCTGCTGTCAACAGTCCGAGCATCACGACGTGTGCCACGCCGCCGGTGAGAAACACCAAATAGTAGAGCGCATTGATCAGTGGGCCGTCGGTGATGATCTCCGGCCGCGATAGCGTCCACAGCAGCAGGCTCGACAGCCCCAGTCCCCCGGCGGCCAGTACCCCGCCGGCCAGGGCGATGGTGGCACCGGGCGCGGTGACGCCGAGTTGCCGCAGCCGTGCGCTGACGGTGGCGGCGTAGATCAGGAGCGGCACCGACGCCCCGAAGACGAACACCGCGCCCACCTGTGCCGACGACGAATGCGCGCGGAAGTAATCCTGCACTGCCGCTGAATTCTGGTACGGCAGCGGCGGTGTGCCGCCAAGCGCAACACCCGATATGACGCCGCAGAGCAGCAGGCCGAGTGAAATCGTGCCAAGAAGCCACGGCGGCGGCCCGCTCTGTTGGGGCGCCCGGCTTGGCACCGGTGGTCCATCGTGCGCGTAATCGTTCATGTATTGAACGATATTCTTAGTGAATTAGATGCGTCAACCTCATTCACGAATTGAACGGTTTCGGCCATGTATTGTTCGTCCATGTCATCAGCTTCCGGCGCCCAGCAGCGGGGCGGTGTCGCATTCCTGCTTGCCCAGCTCGGCCACCACGCCGCTCAGTTGTTCGCCGAACGTCTCGAGGCCGTGAAGCTGACTCCCCCGCATGCCGGCATCCTGCGGATGATCGCCACTCAGCCGGGCCTCAGCCAGCAGGAACTGAGCACTCTGCTGGGTTTGTTGCCCAGCAGAGTGGTCGTATATCTCGACGAGCTCGAGTCCCGGGGCGAGGTCGAACGCCGGCGCAACCCGACCGACCGGCGTCTGTACGCGTTGTATCTGACCAAATCGGGTGAGAAGTTGATGCGGACGCTCTCGGAGATCGCTCGTGAGCACGAACAAGACCTGACCACCGGCCTGTCCAGTCAACAACGCAAGACGCTGGGCGAACTGCTCGCCGCCGTCGCCGACCAGCAAGGTCTGACGCCGGCCGTGCACCCGGGCTTCCGGCAACTCGGCCGGCGGCGGGATGCGACTCCTGGCTGAGCAACGCGTTTACAGTGCGGCGTAGGTCGCTTCGACGAGATCGTTTGCACGACGATCCCCGGCGAGCGCGTCGCGACGGAGGTTGGGCACGAACGCGAACGCCAGTTGATTGTCGACGTCACCGAACGCGAACGCGCCGCCGGCGCCAGGATGCCCGAACGCTCCGGGTCCGGCGTTATCGGGGAACGAGAACAACTGCGACGGCCGCATGTACCCCAGGCCGTAGCTGGAATCGAGAACCATGACGGCATCAGAACCGCTGTGCCGCAAACGGATTGCGTCAGCCAGATTCTCCGGAGGCAACAGCTCCCCGGCGCTCAGACGCGCATAGAAATCCGCTAGTGCACGCGCAGTGGTTATCAGTCCGCTCGCCGGCCAGCCGGCCGCCAGAACACCGGGATGGTTGTAGCGCGCAGGTGGATTGGCGGTCGCGCGGGTGAACAAGGATTGCGGATCGCGGTATGCCTCGACGAGGCGTGCGACCGTGGTGGCGGGGATTGCGGCGGTGTCCGTTGCCCATTGCTGTTCGCTCGCGTCGGGAAAGCCGGTCCGGGCGATGCCATCGAGGGCGGCGCTACTGGTGCCGATCATGAGATCTCCACTGATGTGCGATCGCACGAACTCACCCACCGTCCTCTTGGCGTGCCGTCGGACGATCTCGCCGGCGAGCCAACCGAACGTCAACGCGTGATAGCCGTGCTTCGATCCCGGTTCCCACAGGGGCTGTTGAGCGGCGAGCAGACCGGCCATCAGTTCCGGATCGGCAGCTTCCTCGATCGAAACGGGGCGCTCCACAGCGGGTAGACCGGCGGCGTGCGAGAGCAGCTGTTCCCCCGTGGTGTGGCTCTTGTCCGCCGCGCCGTACTCGGGCCACCACGTCACCACAGGTGCTTCGAGGTCGACACCGTAGAGCTCCGCCACCATCAGCGCGGCCGTCGCGGTCACCGCCTTGGTACACGAGAAGGTGACGCAAGCCGTGTCGCGCTGCCAGCGCCGTCCCGTGCGCGGGTCAGCGATGCCGCCCCACAGGTCGACAACGGGCCTGCCATCGATCACGACAGAAACGCCCGCGCCCCAGTTCTGTCCGTCGGCGAAGCTCGCTTCGAAGATATCTCGCACAGCGGCGAACGCCGGATCGACGCTCCCCTCCGTCAAACCTGCCATGAGGACCATTAGAGCATGCGTCGACGCAACAATATGGCCGGATGGTGTAACGCGAGCTGGGTCTGGCCGTCGTGATTGTAGCGGGCAGACCGACACTTCAAACGTGTGGAAATCTTTGCCAGGTAATCACTTTCCAGCGCGGTAGGTTGGTGCTCACGGCACGTCAGCGATTCAATGGGGACTTCGATGCTCGCAAACACCTCCTCGGGCGTACGTTTCAGCAGCGCGGCGGGGCGCTGGATCCTCGCCGCGACGGTGCTGGGATCCGGCATGGCCCAGCTGGACGCGACGGTCGTCAACGTGGCGCTGCCGGCGATCGGCCACGACCTGAACACCGAAGTTGGCGGGCTGCAGCTCGTGGTCAGCGCCTACTCGGTGACGCTGGCAGCCTTGATCCTGCTGTCGGGCAGCCTCGGTGACCGGTTGGGCCGCAAGCGGATTTTCGTCGTCGGTGTGGCATGGTTCGCGGTGGCATCAGCGATCTGTGCGCTGGCGCCAACCGCCCAAATGCTCATCGCCGCAAGGGCTTTGCAAGGCGTCGGCGGTGCGCTGTTGACGCCGGGCAGCCTCGCCATAATCCAGTCGGTGTTCATGCCGGCCGACCGCGGCAAGGCGATCGGCGCATGGTCGGCGCTGGGCGGGGTCGCCGCGGCAATCGGCCCGCTGCTCGGCGGTTACCTCGTACAAGCGATCAGTTGGCGCGCCATTTTTCTCATCAACGTGCCGCTGGGCGCTCTGGTCGCCTGGCTGGCACTGCGCCACGTGCCCGAGAGTCGCGCCCCGTCGAGCGCCGGCCGCCTCGACTACGCCGGCGCGACGACGGCGACTGCCGGGCTGGCCGGCGCGACGGTCGCCTTCGTGGAAGGGCCCAACCGCGGTTGGGATTCTCCGGTCGTGCTCGCGGCCGGGGTGCTCGGTGCCGTCGCAATGGTCGCATTTGCCGTGGTCGAACGGCGCACCGCGAATCCCATGCTGCCGCTTGGCATTTTCTCCTCACGACAGTTCACGAGTGCCAACGCGGTGACCTTCGTCGTGTACACCGCACTCGGCGGGGTCTTCTTCCTGCTCGTGGTCGTGCTGCAGACCGCGCTCGGCTACTCCCCGGTCGCGGCCGGCGCCGCCTCGCTCCCGGTCACTGCGATCATGCTGGCCCTGTCGTCGGCATCTGGCGCACTCGCCCAGCGCATCGGCCCGCGACTGCCACTGACCATCGGCCCGCTCGTGATCGCGGCCGGCATGGTGCTGATGACGCGGATCGGCCCGGGCGCCTCATACGGCACCGTCGTACTGCCCGCCGTGGTCGTCTTCGGGTTGGGGCTCGCGGCGACGGTCGCTCCCGTCACGGCCGCCGCCCTGGCAGCCGCTGATGAACGCCACGCCGGTGTGGCCTCCGGCGTCAACAACGCGGTGGCACGCACCGCGGGGCTGCTGGCCGTCGCCTTGCTGCCCCCGCTGTCCGGGCTGACGGGCGACGCTTTCCGATCGCCCGCCGCGATCACCGCCGGCTTCCACACGGCCATGCTGATATCGGCCGGCCTTGCGGCCCTCGGCGGAGCGCTCGCGTTCGCGACGATCTCCAACGACCTGCTCGCCGAAGAACCGGCCGAGGAACCCCAGAACCACCACTATCACTGTGCGCTGGCCGAGGTTCCCGCCGCCGAACGCGGTGGTAGCTGAACACGGCCGCGAATTCATCCAGTAATCCCGCATTTGGGAGAAGAATGTCCACATGGCGAACCAGAGCGCCCTGACCGACCAGGAGAAGCAGGCCCGGCTCGACGTCAACCAGCTCAAGCAGCTGGTGGGCCTGGTGGAATACGACCCGACGGACGATCCATTCCCAGTAACCGGTTGGGACGCCATCGTTTTCGTGGTCGGTAATGCCACAGAGGCAGCGAGCTACTTCCAGTCGACGTGGGGCATGGAACTGGTCGCCTACTCGGGGCCCGAGAACGGCAATCGTGACCATAAGGCCTTCGTGCTGCGTTCGGGGTCTGTCCGGTTCGTGCTGAAGGGCGCGGTGAGTCCCGACAGTCCCCTGATCGCCCACCACGCCAGCCACGGCGACGGCGTCGTCGACATCGCGTTGGAGGTGCCCGACGTCGACAAGTGCATCGCACAGGCCAAGGCAGCCGGCGCCACAGTCCTGGCAGAGCCGCACGACATCGCTGATGAGCACGGCGCCGTGCGCGTCGCGGCCATCGCAACCTACGGGCAGACCCGCCACACGCTGGTTCAGCGGGATGTCGCCGGAACCCGCTACCGCGGTGCCTACCTGCCTGGCTACCAGCCGGCGACAAGTGGTCTGGTCCGACGAGACGGTGCTCCCGCGCGGCTGTTCCAGGCGCTGGACCACGTCGTCGGCAACGTCGAACTCGGAAAGATGGACGAGTGGGTTCGCTTCTACAACCGGGTCATGGGGTTCGTGAACCTGGCGGAGTTCATCGGCGACGACATCGCCACCGACTACTCGGCGCTGATGTCGAAGGTCGTGGCCAACGGCAACCACCGGGTGAAGTTCCCGCTCAACGAACCGGCCGTGGCGAAGCGCAAGTCGCAGATCGACGAGTACCTCGAGTTCTATCGCGGACCGGGGGTCCAGCACCTGGCGCTGGCCACCAACGACATCCTCGCCAGTGTCGACGAGCTGCGCCGGCAGGGCGTGCAGTTGCTCGACACCCCCGATGCGTACTACGAGGATCCGGAATTGCGCGCCCGCATCGGCGAGGTCCGTGTGCCGGTCGCGGAACTACAGCAGCGCGGCATCCTGGTCGACCGTGACGAAGACGGGTATCTGCTGCAGATCTTCACCAAGCCGCTGGGAGACCGGCCGACGGTGTTCTTCGAACTCATCGAACGCCATGGCTCACTGGGTTTCGGCAAGGGCAACTTCAAGGCGCTCTTCGAGTCCATCGAGCGCGAGCAGGAAAAGCGCGGGAACCTGTGATGGCCGGGTACCAAAGCGGTTTCGGCAACAGCTTCGAAAGCGAGGCCCTGCCCGGTGCGCTGCCCGTCGGCCGCAACTCACCGCAACGGTGCGCCTACGGCCTCTACGCCGAGCAACTCAGCGGGTCACCATTCACCGCACCCCGCGCCGCCAACAAGCGGTCCTGGCTGTACCGGATTCGGCCGAGCGTGGCCCACTGGGGCGATTTCACCGCCGTGCCCGGCGAACACTGGCGCTCGGCGCCCGACGACGGTCCTGCCGTCCCGATTGCCCAAATGCGTTGGAACCCTGAGCCGATGCCGGATCCCGCGGTCGAGGACACGACGTTCATCACCGGCGTCCACACGATGACGACCGGCGGGGACGTCAACACCCGCAGCGGATTCGCGTGCAGCGTCTACACCATCACGTCGTCGATGGTGGACGCCTACTTCTACAACGGCGACGCCGAGATGCTGTTCGTCTTGGAGCGCGGCAACGTACGGTTCTGCACCGAGTTCGGGATCATCGACGCCGAACCGTGTGAGATCGTCGTCATCCCCCGCGGCGTGAAGATGCGGGTCGAGGTGCCCGATGGTCCGGCCCGCGGCTACCTGTGCGAAAACTATGGCGGCCCTTTCACTCTCCCCGAACGCGGCCCGATCGGCGCCAACTGCCTGGCCAATTCACGAGACTTCCTCACACCGGTCGCGGCCTATGAGGATCGCGAGGCCCCGTCCACGATGTACGTGAAATGGGGCGGCACGCTGTGGCGGGCCGACATCGCCCAATCACCGCTGGATGTGGTTGCCTGGCATGGCAATTACGCGCCCTACAAGTACGACATGCGGCGGTTCTCCCCCGTCGGCCCGGTGCTGTTCGACCACGCCGACCCATCCATCTTCACGGTGCTCAGCTCACCGAGCGAGACGCCGGGAACCGCCAACGTCGACTTCGTCTGTTTCCCCGAACGGTGGATGGTCGCCGAGGATACCTTCCGGCCGCCGTGGCACCACATGAACGTCATGAGCGAGTTCATGGGACTCGTCCGCGGTGTGTACGACGCCAAGCCGAACGGCTTCGTGCCCGGCGGTGTCAGCCTGCACAACTGCATGACCCCACATGGCCCGGACGCCAACGCATTTCAGGCCGCCAGCACCGAGGAACTCAAGCCGGTCAAGCAGGAGAACACGCTGGCCTTCATGTTCGAGACCCGGTTCCCGCAGAAGGTCACGGCCTACGCCGCGAACTCACCGCAACGCCAACACGATTACGCCGACTGCTGGCGCGGCCTGGCCAAGTGCTTCCAGCCGGACACGCCGTGACAGCACTGGATTTCACGCACGACCCGCGTCGGCGAAGTTGGGTCACCTCCGCGGGTCCCGACAGTGACTTTCCCCTGCAGAACCTCCCGTTCGGCGTGGTGACCGGTGCCGTCGGCGAACCTCGCGGTGTCGTCCGGGTCGGCGACATGGTCTTGGAGCTGTCGGGACTGGCGGCTTCGGGGTTACTGGACGATGAGGCACAGACTGCCGCGGAGGTGGCGGCGGACGCCTCTTTGAATGCCTTGTTCGCCTTGGGATCTGGTCCCCGAACAGCGCTTCGCAGGGCGCTGCACGCCTTGCTTGTCGAGGGCACGCCGCATCAGCAGGCGGTGGCAGCGCTGCTCACCCCGCTGCGCGATGTCGACGTCCTGCTGCCCGCCCGCATCGGCGACTACACCGATTTCTACGTCGGCATTCACCATGCCCGCAACATCGGTGCCCTGTTCCGCCCCGACAATCCCCTGCTGCCCAACTACAAATGGGTCCCGATCGGCTATCACGGGCGGGCCTCCAGCGTACGGGTCAGCGGCACGCCGATCGTCCGCCCGCACGGACAGCTGAAGGCTCCCGACGCACCGGCCCCCGTGCTGGCGCCCACCCGCCGCCTGGATTTCGAGCTCGAGCTCGGCGTGTGGATCGGCCCGCCAAACCGGCTCGGCACGCCGGTGCGCATCGATGACGCCGAATCGCATATCGCCGGCTACTGCCTGCTCAACGACTGGTCGGCGCGCGACGTGCAAGCCTGGGAGTACCAGCCCCTGGGCCCCTTCCTCGCCAAGAGTTTCGGCACCACGGTCTCGCCGTGGGTGATCACTCCAGAAGCGCTGGCGCCGTTCCGGATTCCGTTCGAGCGCCCCGACGACGACCCCGCTCCCCTGTCCTATCTCGACAGCCCGCGGCATCGCGCCGGCGGCGGCCTCGACATCGCGCTGGAGGTCCAGCTCAGCACCGTGCGGATGCGGGCCGACGGGGATGCACCAACCCCGATCACTCGCTCGTCGAGCCGTCATATGTACTGGACCGTCGCGCAACTGGTGACTCACCACACGAGCAACGGCTGCAACCTTGAGCCCGGCGACCTGCTCGGCAGTGGCACGCTCTCCGGACCCGGTGCGGGTTCCGAAGGCAGCCTGCTGGAGCTCAGTGGTGGCGGCACTGAGCCGATCGCGCTGCCCAATGGGGAAACACGCATGTTTCTCGAAGACGGTGACGAAATCAGGCTCAGGGCACGGGCTCAGCGCCCGGGCGCGGCCACCATCGGGTTCGGCGAGTGCGTCAGCGTCATCGACTCGGCCATCACCTACCCGTGACCTGGGCGGCGTCGTGGACCAGGCGCGCCACCATCTCGTCATCGACGTCGGCGAAGAAGCCGCCGACGACATCTTCGATCTCACTGAATCCTCTGGCACAGAAGAGAATTGGTTGATAGTGCGTGATGTCGTAGGTCTGCACACCCATCCGGGCGATGTCCAGTGGCCGCAGATCCGCGACGTCGATCTGCTGGATTTCCCCGTATGACGACAGCAGCCCGGCGCCGTAGGTGCGAACTTCGCCGTGCTGACGGACCACACCGAATTCGAGGGAGAACCAGAAGACCTTCGAGACGAATTCAAGTGCCTCAGTCGTTTTCACCCGCTGCGCGGCCTGCCCGGCCAGCCGGTACAGCGCCGCGAACCGTTCGTGCGCCAGACAATTGCCGTGCCCGACCACTTCGTGAATCAAATCGGGCTCGGGAGTGTAGAGCGGCACGGAGTGATGCCGGATGTACTGGGTGGAGTGGAAGATTCCGTCGGCGAGGAGTCCGTAGAACTCGCGCAGCGGCACGAGGCCGGCCGCGGGCACGTACTGAAACCCGGTGAGCGGCCCGAGCTTCTCATTGACCTCGACGAGTTGCGGGATCCGATCCTCGGGAAGTCCGAGCCGCTCCCGGCCCTGCAGGTACTCGGTGCAGGCGCGGCGCTGGTGCAGCCGGTGCAGCTCGGCACACGCGATGCGCCAGACTTCCTGCTCGTCGTCGGTGTAGGTCGCGACGGGCGGCGGCGTCCCGGGCTGCCAGTCCATGGCGAGCGCGGCAATCGCGTTGCGGCGGGCCCGGTATTCGGGGTCGACGGCACCTGGGTGGTCCGCAGCCAGATGGACGGTGACGTCATCTCCCGTACGCGTCACCGGCGCATACAACTGCGCTTCTTCGAACATCGCTGCCTCCCGGAGGTCCGGGCGTCGCACGCGCGGCGTCTACGAACCAGGATATGCGCGTCGCTCACCCGCGAGCGGCAAGTATCTGTTCGCGCAGGATGTCGGCGTGCCCGCAGTGGTGCGCCAGCTCGCGCAGGACCTGCAACATGACCCAGCGCAAGGTTCGCGGCCCGGCCTGGTGTCCCGTCACGATGGTGTCCAGCGGAATGTCGGCAACCACCGCCCGCGCTCTCGTACAGGCATCACGGTGCGCCGCCAGGACCGACGCGATGGTGTCGTCGCCGCTGAGCTGGAAGGACTCGTCGACGCTCTGCGCCAGGCCGAGGGCCTCACGGGAGACGCCGCCGACGCATGCCTCGAACCACACGCGCTGCATCCAGGTGGCGTGCTTGAGCAGGCCGAGCAGAGTCGTCGCCGATGGGACGAGCCGTCGGCGGGACTCCTCCTCGGTGAGGCCCTCGAGAGTCAGCTCGACGGCGCGGCGGTAGTCCTCCAGGAAGGCGTCGAGCTGGGCCCGTTCGTCGTCCAGCAGTACATCGAACGAGCCCATCGCTGTCCTCCCTCACACCGTGGCGGCCGGATGCTTCCTGGTGACCTTCACCATCATCTTGGAGTACCCCTTCACGAAGTTGGATTGGGTGTACTCGGGTTCCCCGACGACCTCGATGTCCTCGAAGCGCGCCAGCAGCTCCTCCCACAGGATCTTGAGCTGCAGCTCGGCCAGACGGCTGCCCATGCAGCGGTGGATGCCGATGCCGAAAGCCAGGTGATGGCGGGCGTTGTGGCGGCCGATGATGAAGTCGTCCGGGTTCTCGAACTTGCGCTCATCGCGGTTGGCCGAGGCGTACCACATCACGAGCTTGTCGCCCTTGCGGATGAACTGCCCGTTCAAGATGGTGTCCTGCTTGGCGACGCGGCGCATGTACGCCAGTGGGGTCTGCCAGCGGATGATCTCGTGGACCGCCTTGGTGATGAGGCCCGGATCCGCCTTGAGCCGGGCGAACTCGTCGGGATTCTGATTCAGCGCGAGCACGCCGCCGGTCATCGAATTACGGGTGGTGTCATTGCCGCCGACGATCAGCAGGATCAGGTTGCCGAGGAACTCCATCGGCCGATCGATCAGGTCCTTGGTGTCTTCAGACGACTGCATCAGTGTGATGAGGTCGAACCCGGGCTTCTCACCGGCGGCCAACCGCGCCTTCTTGTCGTGCCAGAGGGCGCTGAACGCGCGCGCCATATCCGCTGCGGCGCTGAACATCTCATCCATGTCGGCTTCGCCGCCGGTGGCCGAGGCGCTGCCGGCCACAGTGTCGGTCCAATAGACCAACTTGCGGCGCTCGTCGTAGGGGAAGTCGAGCAGGGTCGCCAGCATGCGTGACGTCAGCTCGATCGAGACGGTGTCGACCCAGTCGAACGGCGTGCCCTCGGGCAGGCCGTCGAGCACTTCCTGCACGCGCGACCGGATGAGTGCTTCCATCTCCTGGAGGTTCTGGGGCGCCACCACGCCCTGCACGGCGCCGCGCTGCTCATCGTGCCGCGGCGGGTCCATGGCGATGAACATCTCGACGTCCAGGCCCTCGGGCGGGTCGCCGATGATGATCTGCGGCTCCGCGGAGAACCGCTCGTTGTCCTTGTCGACGGTGACGATGTCGTCGTACCGGGTGATCGACCAGAAGGGGCCGAACGGGCTGTTCGGCTGGTAGTGCACCGGCGCCTCGTCACGGAGCCGCTTGAAGTAGGACTGCCAGCGGCCCTGACGGAACAGGAACGGGTTGCTGACGTCGATGTCCGCCAGCGCGACGTCCTCGACCGGGGGTATCGGGCTCTCGACGAAGACCGGCGTCTTGTCACCGACCACCGACTTCTTCGTCTTCTGATAGAGGTGCATGCCCTTGATCTGCAGGGGCATCGGGATGGTCGACTGCGCACGGTTCAGCACCGGATCGAGGATCGCTTCCTGCGCCTTGGTGATTGCCTGATCGAGGATGTTCACGATTTTCTCCGTCTTGTCAGATCTGGAATTCGGGGCTGTGGATCGGCCTCTGGCCACGTCATGTCATGCGGGCACGTTGCGCTCCAGTGCGCTGCGGTGCCGCCGGACGAACTCGAGGTCGCCCTCCAACAGCGCGACGAACGGCCGGGCACCGCGGTCGCCGGCGTCCACCGCGGCACGGCACGAGCGGACGGCCTCACCGATGCGACCGATGATGTCGTCGACGAAGCCTTCGCGGTCGTCGAGTCCGTATGCGTCGAGGAACATGTGCAGGCGACGCACGGCATCGGGAGCCTTGGACCAACCGCGGGCACGGCCGTGATCGCGGGCGTGCAGACCGACGACATGCCAAGCGGCATAGGCCAGTTCGCGACGCCGAGTGGTCGGTCCGGCGTGGTCCCAGTCGATCAGTGAGTGGATGCGGCCGGCTGAATCTGCCACCAGGTTCGCGAGGCTGACGTCGTTGTGCCCGATGATCTCGCCATCCCGCAGACCGCGACTGCCGTCACGCCACTGCAAGGCGGGCCCCGGGCGGAAGCTCTCCACGGCGTCATGGAACTGACGCAGCAGACGCGCGACCCGCACCAGGTTCGCTTCGAAGCGCAACCATGCGGGCCAGCCCGCGGCACTGGCGGCCGTTTGTCCGTCGATGAAGGTCAGCACCTCATGGCCTTCGGAATCGACGCCGAACACGCGGGGCGCACCCTCGAAGCCGACAGACTCGAGGTGCTCGAGAAGTGCGTGCACGGCCGGCGTCCAGTGTCCGGTCGAACGGCGGACCGTTCCCCCGGAGCGAAGGACGGTACCGCCCCAGCCGCCGACCAGGCGCTCTGCGGTGTCGTTGACTGCAACCATCGGGGCCTCCTCGCATCGACTGTTCGTTGGCAATGACGCTACGAACCGAAACGTGCAGCTGGGAGACCCTAAGTGGCTGAATACTTACTCGAAGTGGCAACCCCGAGGCCAGATGTAAGCTACCGGCCGTGGCCGTCGTCGATCAGTACCACCTCTCCGGTGCCTGGAACTTCCGTGACGTCGGCGCACTACGAACCGGCGACGGACGCGCGATACGGCCCGGTGTGCTCTACCGATCGTCGGAACTGTGTGCGCTCGACGACGCCGGTCAGAAGAATCTTCACGCACTGGGAATCACCGACGTCATCGACCTTCGTAGTGACAGCGAGATCGCGTGGAACGGGCGCGACGTCCTACCGGCGGGAGTCACGCTGCACGTCGCGTCGGTACACGACGACGGGCAGCAGAACGCCCCGCATGAGCCCGGCCGGGCGGTCACACCCGAGTTGTTCGAGGCCGCCCTCGAGTACGCCTACAGCCGCTTTCCGCTGCTGCCGACGGGACAGCACGCACTGGCGTACACAATCGGCGTGATAGCGGAAGCACCGGGTGGCGTCCTCATTCACTGCGCGGCCGGAAAGGATCGCGCGGGCTGGATCGTCGCCGCCCTCCTGCGTGCCACCGGTGTCCGCGAGGCCGACATCCTGGCCGACTATCTGCGCAGCAACGAGTCCGTCGAACCACTGCGCAAGCATGTGCTCGCCCGCAACGGTGACCTCTCCCGGTTCTCGGACAAGATCCTCGGGGTCCATGGCGACTTCATCGCCGCGTCGTGGCGGACGGTCGACGAGCAGTTCGGCAGCTTCGACGCCTACCTGAGCCAGATCGGCATCGACGCACCCAGGGTCGCCGCACTTCGCGCCCGCCTGCTGGGCGAAACCGACACTCCCGCAGTGAATTCGGCGAAGCCAAACGATCTTGGCGCGGCAACTTACTAGATTTGGCAACGTGGTCGACTGGGATATTCCGCGTACGCCGGCAAGCGTCGGCGTGCTGCTCGGCCTGGCCGGCGAACGCGGCGTCAGCCCGGAAACGTGCCTGGCCGGCTCACGGCTGACCGTCCGGGGCCTACAACGCCCGGGAGCCGAGGTCACCGCCCGCCAGGAACTGACCGTGGTGACGAATCTACTTGAGGCACTTGACTATCCCGATGACCTGGGTGTCGAGGTAGGGCTCCGCTACCGTCTCGCCACCTACGGAATCTTCGGGTTCGCGTTGATCAGCAGCCCGACGTTGCGCAGTGCGATCGACGTCGGAGTGCGCTATCTCGACCTGACGTTCGCTTCGTCGACGCTGGGCACCCGGGTGGTCGGCGACGAGTTCCAGTTCGTCATGGAGGCGCCGGGAACACCGGACCGCGTCCGGCGATTCGATATCGACCGGTTGGCCACGGCGATATCGGTGATCAAACGCGAATTGTCAACGGAACTGCCGCCCTTCGGCGTTCGGTTCACCCATTCCCGCCCGGCCGATCTCGATCGCTACATCGCGGCATTCGACACCGAGCCGGAGTTCGACGCGCCAGAGAACCTGCTGATCCTGCCCGTCGGCTTGCTCGACATCCCGTTGCCCCAGGCCAACGCCTACAACTCCGCCGCTACCCAGGAGCAGTGCCGCAATCTCCTCGAAGAGCGGCGCAGCCGGACCGGGCTGTCGGGCCAGGTTCGTGACCTGTTGCTGGCGTCCCCGGCGCAGCCGCCGAATGCGCACGAGATCGCTCATGCGCTCCTGATGAGTCCGCGGACGCTACGGCACCGGCTCGGCACCGAAGGCACGTCGTACCGCGAACTGCTCGACGAGATCCGCCAGCGACTCTCGGAAGAGATGTTGATCGGGGGCCGCCTGACGGTCGCCGAGACTGCCAGTCGGCTCGGCTACGTGGAGTTGTCGAGCTTTTCGCAGGCATTCCGCCGCTGGCATGGGATGAGTCCGCGGGCCTTCCGCGCTTCTCGCACCTGACCAAAGAGCTTGGTCCGCACGCTATCTGACGCGGCTATGCCGCGCTGTCCCACCAGTCGAGTAGCCGCGCCCCGTACAGGGTGAGCCACTTCGACGGCTGCCCCGCCGGCACATCGACTTCGAACCACACCCGCCCCGGCCGGCGGCCCGTCTGCAGCCAGGTGCCGTCCGACTGCCGGGCGGCTCGCACGATGTCGATCGCCGCGCTCATCCGAGGGTCCCGCCCGATGTCATCGTGCAGTGCCGCGCGCCGAAAGTACTCACCCGCGTTGAGTGCGCTGTAGGACCAGCGCATCGGATAGCTGAAATCGTTGATCCATTGCCCCACTGGCTGATTCGTCGTCAGCCGGTAGAGCAACCGGCGTTCGAGGAGGTACTCTTCCCCGCGCCGGCGCGCTGCGCTGATCTCGGCCTCTCCCCCGGTGGCAGCCTCGAACGCCAGCAGTCCTTTCAGCGAGTTGAGCGTCGAATGGAACGAGGAGCGCGTCGAACCTTCGACCCAGTCGCAGTTCCAGCCACCGTCCGGCAGCTGATGCTCGAGAAACCAGGCGGCGAGGCCGTCGACGTTCGCGCCGAGCCACACGCCGTTGGCCAGGGTCCAGGCGTTGATGCAGCAGTCCACCTCACCGGACCAGTAGGGCAGGTCGTCGTACTCCCAGCGGCAGTACTCGTCGAGCAATTCGGCGGTGCGGCGATCCCGCAACACCGATGCGTCAAGTCCCCACTCGCGCAGTGCATTCAACGTCCACGTCGTGGCTGTCCACGGCTGGCCATCCTCTGTGCCATCGGGGTCGTCGAAGTCGTAGTCCGCCGGGAAGAACGCGCCCCCGGCCCACCGCACGTCTGCGTCCTGCAGCGCGAGCAGACGTGCGCCGAAGCCCTCGGTCGCGATCCGTGACCGGGTTGCCTCCCATACCGTGGCCGGGGCACCGAGAAGATCGCGCTCGACCTGCCAGCGCAGCGCCGGGTCCGAGTCCAGCAGCCAGTCCGTCAGGGCTTCGCTCGTCATCAGGCCGCCATCACGCTAGGAGCAGTAGACCTGGCCGTTGAGCACACAATTCGACGGTGGTGTGTAGGTGCCGCTCAGCACGCCGCGAATGCCACCGTTGGCGGTGCCCCCGGGTGGAATCACGCGGTTCCAGCTGGCGGGGCTGATCACATAGTGCGTGCCGTACTGGGTGAAGGTGCTGCTCCACGCGTGCGAGATCGACTGGCCCATCGGCATGTCGAACTCGATCTTCCAATCTGCCATCGGCACGGTGCTGTAGTTGGTGACAACGAAGCGCGCGATGAAGCCGTCCTGCCAGGTGTGTTGCACCACGAACCGCGCCCCGGCCGCGGCCGCGTGCGCCACCGGACTGCCGGCGAGTCCGAGGACGATGACCGTCAGCGCGGACACGACGAGGTGAAGCGCTGCGCGGCAGCGCTTCACACGGGAGTCCGGTCCAGTCATCGCAGCCCAGACTAAGGCTCCCCCGCGCGCGTCCTCCATCGCGCCGCAGGTGCGCTGCCGTACCTTTGCGCGATTGCAACCATCGCGAGACCGTCTCCCGGTCCCGCTTGGCGCTCCAAAAATTCTGCCTCCACTTGCTTGCACTCACCGGCGTCGAGTGCTAAAACAAATCTATGCCAGCCGATACAGATAATCGAGCTGGAAGCGCATAGATGGCATAAGAGAAAGGACAGATGGAGGTGGCCACGATGCTGCTGCGTACTGACCCGTTCCGACAGCTGGATCGCTTCACCCAAGAGGTTCTCGGCACCGCAGCCCGGCCGGCCGCGATGCCCATGGACGCCTGGCGCGACGGTGATGAGTTCCACGTCGAGTTCGACCTGCCCGGCATCAACACCGACTCGCTCGATCTCGACATCGAGAACAATGTGGTGACTGTGCGCGCCGAACGGGCGCCTGTGGATTCGTCACGCGAAATGCTGGCCGCCGAACGGCCGCGCGGCGTCTTCTCTCGACAACTGGTGCTGGGCAACAACCTTGACACCGGCAGGATCACCGCGGAATACCGCGACGGCGTCCTTCAGCTCGTGATCCCGGTGGCCGAGAAGGCCAAGCCCCGCAAGATCACCGTGAGCAGAGGCGGCAACGCCAAGGCGATCGATGAGAATCGAGTGATCACCGAAGACGGCAGCCCTGTCACCGACACCTCGAACAAGAAGGAGCCGGTGCACGCCTGACCGAGTCGAAGTGCCGGTGCCGGGCCGGGACGCTGTCCCGCTCGGCACCGGCACCCGGCAACCGAATTCGTCGCGACACATTCTTGAATGGTCGGTGCCATGCCGACGGTGCGAGGAGGTGAAAAGTGATGCAGTACAGCATGATTGCGGCGCCGGCGGCGCCTGACACCAGCGCGCCAGAAGAGCTGGCCCAGTCTCTGGGTGTGGACGACCCCACGATGGTGATAGCGCTGATCGCCGAAGTCGACGCCATCTTCTGCGCCGCCGAAGCTCCTTGCCGTCAGCAACCGACGCCACCGGCGATCGGGTGTGCCCTACACGAGCCCCGGTGCGCTGGTCGGTCTTTGGAATACACATCTCGGCGACCACGGCGCGGGCCGGTGCGCTGCATGACGCCGGTACAGCGCAGTCCTCCGGAAGCCGCAGCCGCTTGGTACCTCCGCCACCAAGGCTGGGCCGTACGCCGCCGGGGCCACACCGTGGGCGCCCTTCAGGCAGAGGCGCCGATGCCCAATCTAGGCAACGCCCCCCGGCGGCAGGCCCGGTCTTCACGCCCCTCCGTTTCGTCGTGGGCACCTCTGGATACCCCTTCAGAAGGACCAATGACAGCTGACTCCTGAAAACAGGAGCATCACGGAAGGAGCTTCACGTGGCGTTCTCGCAGATCGCATCGAAAACGATGACAGCCGCTGTCGGTATCGCGGCAGCCGGAATCCTGACGGCGACCCCGGCCATCGCCGACCCGACGGCGGTGATGTTCGGCCAGCGCGCGGAGATTCCCAGCCCCGGTGGGGCGATCGAGTACACCGTCATCAACCTGCAGCCCAGTGGCCACAACGACGGCATCTGGTACTCGGACGTGACAGCACGCGCCGTGAGCGGCGCTCCGACGCCGAACATCTCCGATTTCAACGCGCGCGCTGTCAACAGCTCGACATATGCGGACATGAAGGGCAACGAGGCCGGCGGCCTGCCCAACCAGCCGATCGCTCCGGGCAGCTACACGACGGGTCGAATCTACTTCGACGTCCGTAACGGAACCGCGCCCGACAGCGTCGTGTACCGCGATGCCGGCGGCACCGACAAGGTGGTCTGGAAGAGCTGAGCCGACTGCGATGGCGGATTTCCGCCAGCGCTGCACGCGACGCCGCCAATAACGTCGACGCGTGACCACAACCGCACATAGAGACCCGGTAATAACCGGCACCACAGTCCTTTTCATGTCGCTGGCCGCCGCCTTGGGGACCGCGACCATCTACCCGCTGCAGCCGGCCATCGCTGACATCGCGCGGTCGCTCGATTCCGGTCCGGCGGCCGTGGGGGCTGCGCTGGCCTGCGGGCCGGTCGGCTATCTGCTGGGACTCGCCCTGCTGGTCCCGCTGGTGGACAGGTTCTCGCCCCGCTGGGTGGTCGCACTGCAATTCCTGGCGCTCGGCGGCGCGCTGGCGTTGACCACCGTCGCTGACACCGTGTGGCTGCTCGGTGTGGGACTGCTGGTGACCGGTGCCTGTTCCTCTGTGGGTGCGGGTCTGAGTTCCGTTGTCGGACGGTTCGCGCCCGAGCGTCGGCGCGCGACCATTCTGGGGATCGTCACCGCCGGCATCTCGGCGGGAATCCTGGCCGGCCGGATTGCCGGCGGTTGGCTGACCGACGTGATCGGCTGGCACGCAATGCTTCTCACTGTCGCCGCGGTCACCATAGGCGTCGCCGGTGCCTGCTTGTTGTTCCTGCCGACAGCGGTCGGCACACTCGAGCGGAACTACCTCACCGAACTGGCGTCGGTGCCCGGGCTCTTCCTGCGCTGCCGGGTGCTGCGCCGTGGCGCCCTGCGCGGGTCCCTGTGGTTCTTCGCGTTCTGTGCGGTCTGGTCGGGAATCGCCGTCGCGTTGTCGCAAGAGCCGTACTTGTTGTCTGCCAAGCAGATCGGCCTCTACGCCCTGGCCGGGATTGCCGGGATCTTCGCGACGCGCGTTGCCGGCGTGTACACGGACCGATTGGGTTTCCGGCCGGTGATCCTGGTGGGCCTCGCGGTCGCGGCCGCCGCCTGTCCGGTGCTTGCCGTCGGTTTGAGCAGTCCCTGGGCGACCATGGCCGCTCTCGCCGTGTTCGATGCCGGTCTGTTCGCGGCGCAGGTAGCGAATCAGGCCACCATCTTGGCGATCGATCCGTCCGCGCCTGCCCGCTTCAACAGCGCGTACATGCTCGTCTACTTCGTAGGTGGCAGCCTCGGGACGGCGTTCGGCGCGGCAGCGGTGATCTCATTCGGTTGGCCGGCGACGGTCAGTGCCTGTGGCGCAGCGCTTCTCGTCGCTGGACTGCTCACTGTGGCCCGTGCTTCCCGCGGGTCGTGAGCGCCGACTCAGATGGTGCGTTTGAGGCCGACGTGCGCGGCGTGGTACCCGAGTCGGTCATAGAACGCCCGGGCCTGTTCGCGCGCTTCGTCGGTGGCCACCTGCGCCAGCCGTGCACCGTGCGCCCGGCCGTACTCGTGCGACCACTGCACCAGGGCTGTACCCAGACCCTTTCGGCGCTCGGCAGCGGTGACCCGCAGTCCTTCTATCTGCAGCCGGGTCGAGCCACCGCGGGAGAGACCCGGAATCACGGTCAACTGGACGGTGGCGACGATCACGTCGGAACAGTTGCGAACCACCCCGAGGTAGTTGGCATGGTCACGAACGAGGACGTCATAGGCCGCCTCGTAGTCTTCGAGGTCGGCGGTTTCCCGATCCGGACCGAATTCGTCGTCGGACAGCAGCGCGACGATCGACGCGACGTCGTCACGGGCCGCCCGTTCCACCCGGAAACTGCGGTCCCCCACTTGCAGCAGTCCCCGAACCGACGTCCGCGCCTGCGCCTGCAGGCGCGTCACCAAGAGGTCCAGCCATGCCCCGACATTCGTGCGCGCCTCATGGGTGTCGGGATAGCGACACCGCAGATGCAAACCCGACTCGTCCAGGATGAACCACAGCATGACCCCGTCGGTCTGGATGGCGGCGCTCACGTACTGGGCGTCCAGGCCGACGTCATCGATGCGGACCGGAAGGCGCCGCAGGTCCAGCCACGAGATCGCGAACATGCCCGGGGACATCGGCATGCCGCCCCATGGGGACAGCACGTCCGCCAGCGGCCAGGAACCGAGTTGCACTGCCTCCTTGACGGCGTTGGCCGCGGCACGTGGCTCGGCGACCGTCGACTCCAGTACCGAATTGGTGATGAACCAACCCACCGAGTCGTGCCAGGTGGTGTCGAAGCGACTGTGCACCGGGAAAACGGCGCGAAGCGGCGCGTCCGCCAGCTCCCGGGTCACGGCCGTCATCGCGGCCACCGCCAGCGCCAGCGTCGACACCCCGTCGTTGCGGGCCTGCACGGCGAACGCCGCACCGGCGTCGACGTCGAACACGTCCCGGACCTCGACGCGTTCCGGCCCCAACTCAGGTTCGCCCAGCGGCAGCGGGAATCGCGGCATCACCCCGCCGCTGTCGGCGATGATGCGCGCCCACGTCTCCCGGACATGGTCCGGCGCCGCGGGACGATCGAGCAGAGCCTGGGTGTGTTCGACGAAAGCGGGCGCCGGTGGCAGCGAAACCACGCGCCCGGTGCGCGCGGCCGCGAGCAACGCCAGCAGATCCCGGGCGATCACCAGCATCGACCACATGTCGACGTGGCTGTGGTCCGCCGCTATCACCACCGTCAGTCCGGCGGCGGTTTCCAGCAGGCACAACCGGTGTGAGGGCTGCTGATACGGCGAGCAGGCCGCATCCAGGACACCGCGCAGCGCGTCGTTCACCGCCTGGCCGGCAGCTATCTCGTGCTCGACCCAACCGCCCGGACGCACTTCGATCTCGTGCAGTTGCGGATCGCCGTCCGGTCCTGCCGAAAATGCGGTCCGCAACGTGCCGTGGCGGGCCACCACCGCCAGCCACGCATCGGCCAGCGATTCCCGGCTCACGCGCTCCGGCAAGCGAATGGACAACGCCATCCACGAACCTGGCCGGGCCCCTGCACCGACATGAATCCGCTGGTCAAAGGACACCGGAAGCCGCCGACCCGGCGCCGACACCGCGACGTCGTAGCCCCAGAGCCGTCCGAACGGCAGTCGCAGGTGCGAGACGTTCGTGAGCCGCATGGCGGTACCCTAGCGCCCCGGTTAGCCTGAATGCTCGGTCAGCAGGTCGACTCCACGACGAGGCGATCGGTTACGGAAAGAGTTGCCTGATGCCTACTTTCGCAGTTCCCGGAGCCGAGCTTGCGGTTGAACTGAGCGACGAAGGTGGCCACCCCGTTGTCCAACTCCACGGACTCACCTCCAGCCGCGCGCGCGATCGGGTGCTCAATCTCGACCTCGGCCGGGGGCTCAGCGGGACGCGGCTGCTGCGCTACGACGCGCGTGGCCACGGCAAGTCGACGGGCCGGAAAGTCCCCGCGGACTACCGGTGGGAACAGCTCGCGCAAGACCTGCTGAATCTGCTCGACCGGTGGTTTCCCGGCGAACCGGTGCACGGGGTCGGGCCGTCGATGGGTACCGGGACGCTGTTGCATGCGGCGTGCCGCGAACCAGAACGATTCACGGGATTGACCTTGATGGTGCCGGCCACCGCGTGGGAGACCCGGCGCGCGCAGGCCGCGCACTACGAGGCCGCGGCCACGCTCATCGAGACCGAGGGCGTCGGCGCGTTCATTGCGGCCTCTCGTGGCGCGCCCCGGCCGCCGGCGACCGTGGGTGCACCCGAGACCGTTCCCGACGTCGCCGACGCCCTACTGCCGTCACTGTTTCGCGGCGCCGCGCTCAGCGACCTGCCGTCGCCCGAAGCCATCGCGCGGATCGACGTGCCGACAACGATCCTGGCCTGGATCGACGACCCGGCCCATCCGCTCTCGACCGCCGAAGCCCTTGCCGCGCTGATGCCGCGGTCCACCTTGACGCTCGCTCACACACCCGAGGATGTCGAGACGTGGCCCAAGATTCTGAGCCAGGATGTCGGCCGCCGCGGCTGACCGGTACTTGACGCCGCCCTTGACATCGACGTAACACTGCTGCCATGAGGCGTCCCTAGTGTGAAGCGGTCATTCACGTAGGGATAGGAACTGCATTGAGCGGAAATACCACCCGCTTGCGAGCGATCGCCGGCGTCCAGGCCTATACGCCCCCGGCGTACACCTTCGACCCGGCCGAAGCGCCCGGCGAGATCTTCGGCACCAACGTATTCACCAAGGCCGAGATGCAGGCGCGCCTGCCCAAGGCGATCTACAAATCGGTGGTCGCCACCATCGAGAAGGGCGCCAAGCTGGACCCGACGGTCGCCGATGCCGTCGCCGCCGCGATGAAGGACTGGGCGCTGGAGAAGGGCGCGACGCACTACGCGCACGTCTTCTATCCGATGACCGGCCTGACTGCCGAAAAGCACGACAGCTTCCTCGAGCCGGTCTCTGACGGGCAGGCCCTGGCCGAGTTCGCCGGCAAGACGCTGGTGCAGGGCGAGCCCGACGCGTCGAGCTTTCCGTCCGGCGGCCTGCGGTCGACGTTCGAGGCCCGCGGGTACACCGGTTGGGACGTCACCAGCCCGGCGTACATCCTCGAGAACCCGAACGGCAACACACTCTGTATCCCAACGGTTTTCGTGTCGATGACCGGCGAGGCGCTGGACTACAAGACGCCGCTGCTGCGCAGCCAGCAGGCCATGGGCATCCACGCGGAACGCATCTTGACGCTGTTCGGCCACAAGGATCTCGAGAAGGTCGTCTCGTTCTGCGGTCCCGAGCAGGAGTACTTCCTGGTCGACCGGCACTTCTTCCTCGCCCGGCCCGACCTGATCAATTCCGGCCGTACGCTTTTCGGCGCCAAACCGCCCAAGGGCCAGGAATTCGACGACCACTATTTCGGTGCTGTCCCCGACCGGGTGCTGGGGTTCATGATGGACACCGAGCGGGAGCTGTTCAAGCTCGGCATCCCCGCCAAGACGCGCCACAATGAGGTCGCCCCCGGGCAGTTCGAGGTGGCCCCGATGTTCGAGCGCGCCAACATCGCTTCCGACCACCAGCAGTTGCTGATGACCGTGTTCAAGACCATCGCCAAGAAGCACGGCATGGAATGCCTGTTCCACGAGAAGCCGTTCGCCGGCGTGAACGGCTCGGGCAAGCACGTCAACTTCTCGGTCGGCAACGCCGAGCTGGGATCGCTGCTGGTGCCCGGCGACACGCCTCACGAGAACGCCCAGTTCCTGGTGTTCTGCGCCGCCGTCATCCGCGCCGTGCACAAATTCGCTGGGCTGCTGCGGGTTTCGGTCGCATCGGCGACCAACGATCACCGCTTGGGTGCCAATGAGGCACCGCCCGCGATCATCTCGATCTTCCTGGGCGATCAGCTTGCCGACGTCTTCGAGCAGATCGCCAAGGGCGCTGCGACGTCGTCGAAAGGCAAGGGCAGCATGATCATCGGTGTCGACACCCTGCCGGTGCTGCCGACCGACCCCGGTGACCGCAACCGCACCAGCCCGTTCGCGTTCACCGGCAACAGGTTTGAGTTCCGGGCACCGGGCTCGGGCCAGACGGTGGCAGTCCCGATGATCGTCCTCAACACCATCATGGCCGACTCGTTCGACTACATCGCCACCAATCTGGAGCAAGCTGTGGCCGACGGCGAAGACTTCGACACGGCGGTGCAGAAGCTGCTCACCGAGGTGATCACCGAACACGGTGCGGTGGTCTTCAACGGTGACGGCTACTCGGAGAACTGGCAGGCCGAGGCGGCGTCCCGCGGGCTGCCGAACCTGAAGACCACGCTGGATGCCATCCCGGAACTGATCAAGCCCGAGGCGGTGGCGGTTTTCGAGAAGTACGGCGTCTTCAACGAGCGGGAGTTGCACAGCCGCTATGAGGTACGCCTGGAGCAGTACGCGCTGACGATCGGCGTCGAGGCCAAGCTGGCGCTCGAGATCGGTTCCACCATCGTGCTGCCGGCCGCGCTGCGCTACCAGACCGAGCTCGCACAGAACGTCGCCGCATTGACGGCGGCTGGTATGACGCCGAGTTTGACGCTGCTGCAATCGGTCTCGGAGCCGATCAGTGCGCTCAGTGACGCGTTGGCCACGCTGAAGGCGGCGCTGTCAGATCATTCGGCCGCGTCGGCCTATGACGAGGCCAAGCACGCTCAAGTTGCGTTGCTGCCCGCCATGGAGGCAGTCCGTGCCGCGGCCGACACGCTGGAGACGGTGGTGGCCGACGACCTGTGGCCGTTGCCGACGTATCAGGAGATGCTCTACGTCCTCTGACCGTCCACGTCACACGCCGGTGGCACCATCGATCCGTTCGCGGATGACGTCGGCGTGCCCGCAGTGGCGGGCGTACTCGGCGATCATGTGCGTGTAGATCCAGCGCAGATTCACCTCGCCACCCATGAACGGGCTGGTGTCGTCGAGCCGGCGCGCAGCGCAGTTGGCGCGCGCATGGGCAATCTCGTCCTGCCAGATCCGGAACGCGAGCGGGTACGACGACTCCGGTGACAGCTCGAATCCGCCGTCGTGGCCCTCGGGATGATCCGCGGGCCCGAAGATCGGTGGTGCCTGCTCACCGGCGAGCACCCGGCGAAACCAGTTGCGCTCCACCTCCGCGGCGTGCCGCAGCAACCCGAGCAGCGTCAGCTCCGACGGCGGCGCGGACGCGGTGCGCAACTGCTCGTCGTCGAGACCCTCGCATTTGGCCGCCAACGTTGCGCGGTAGAAGTCCAGCCAACCCTCGAGTGTGGCGCGCTCGTCGGCATTCATGGGCGGCACCGGCCGCTGCACGGAAGTCACGCTTCCCGATGGTGCCAGGCCATCCCGACATTCTGCCGATCGCCCAGGAAAATCCGATGTCTGTCGAAACCCGGGGTAGCCGTTCGTGTAGAAGGTGAAGGGTGGCAACCGGCCGCCCCGAATCGAGGAGTGACGGTCATGCACTACCTACTCGCCATGCATCAGCCGGTCGGCGATCCGCCGCCGCCGGAGGTGCTGGGGCCGATCATGGATGCCCTGGACGCGGTCGAGCACGACATGAAGGCAGCGGGCGTGTGGGTGTTCTCCGGTGGCTTGCACGGTCCTGACGCGTCGACCGTGGTCCGGGTCCACGACGGCGCGGTCCTGACGACGGACGGACCGTACGCCGAGGGCAAGGAACACCTGGGCGGCTTCACCATCATCGACGTGCCCGATCTGGATTCCGCGCTCGGCTGGGCCCGCAGGCAGGCGGAAGCCGTGCGGCTCCTGCCCATCGAGGTGCGCCCGTTCCGGGGCGATCTGAGGGGCTGAACGCGGCCGTGCCAGAGCTGCCGCCCGCAGAGATCGCCGGCGTGTTCCGGCGGGAGTACGGGCGCGCGGTGGCTGTCCTGGTCCGTCGATTCGGCGACATCGACCTCGCCGAGGAGGCGGTCCAGGACGCCTTCACCAAAGCAGTGGACCGCTGGCCGCAGACCGGCGCGCCGCCGAGCCCCGCGGGCTGGATCATCACCACCGCCGCGCACACGCTCATCGACCGGTTCCGCCGGGAACCCGTCCGCGATGAACGGCACGCGCAGGCGGCACTGCTCTATCCGGCGGCCGATGACGACAATCTCGAAGAAGGCCCCGTGCACGACGACCGGTTACGCCTGATCTTCACCTGCTGTCACCCGGCGCTCGCCCTCGACGCACGCGTCGCACTCACGCTGCGATTGCTCGGCGGCCTGTCCACCAAGGAGATCGCCCGTGCCTTCTTGATCTCGGAAAGCACTGTCGCGCAACGGCTGGTCCGCGCCAAGCGCAAGATCCGCGACGCCCGCATCCCCTACCGGGTGCCGCACGACAGTGACCTACCCGAGCGTGTGCACGGCGTCCTCGCGGTGGTGTACCTCATCTTCAACGAGGGACACACTGCAAGCTCAGGCGACGATCTCGTACGGGCCGAACTCACCGCCGAAGCGATTCGGCTCGGCCGGCTGCTGGCCGAGCTGATGCCGGACGAGCCCGAGGTCTGGGGACTGCTCGCGCTGATGCTGCTGACCGATGCACGACGCGCGGCGCGAACAGATGCGGACGGCAAGCTTGTTCTGCTGGCGGACCAGGACCGCGGTCGGTGGGACCGCGGCCTCATTGCCGAAGGGCAGGCGCTGGTCCGCAGATGCCTGCGCAGGAACCAGCCCGGGCCCTACCAGATCCAGGCCGCCATCAACGCCGTGCACAGTGACGCGCCGACCGCCGCCGCCACCGACTGGCACCAGATTCTCGCCCTGTACGACCAGCTGATGGCGATTGCCCCGACACCCGTTGTCGCCCTCAATCGCGCCGTGGCGGTTGCCGAGGTCCATGACCCGCAGACGGCGCTGGATCTGGTGGAAGCGCTCGACCTGGCCGGCTACCACGTCTATCACGTGGTCCGCGCCGCACTGCTGTCTCGTCTCGGCCGGACAAGCGAGGCGGCCGACGCCTACAGCCGCGCTGCCGACCTGACCGCGAACCCCGTCGAACAGGCATACCTCACCGGCCGAGCGTCAGGAGATCGACGAGTTCGGCCGGATGCGACAGCATCGCCATGTGACCGCCGGGCATGACCTCGGGTTCGATGCCGAGACGGTCCGCGACCACGCGCCGCATGAATCGCTCAGGGAAGAACCGGTCGTCGCGGAACAGGATGAACCGCGTCGGAACCTGCGGAAGCGCTTCGGCCGGCCACGGTTTCAGCGACGGGGTCTCCGATTGCGCGCGTTCGACCTCCTCCGCGACCACGGCGGGGTCGACACCGTTGTAGTACAGCGCGACGGCGTCATCGACTTCGTACCCACCCGCGGCGGCCGCTTCCCGTTGCGCGGCAACACATCCGGTGGCGCTCCACCAATCACCGGGGCGTTCGCCCGGCCGGGGAACCATCGCCGAGACGTAGATCAACTCCGCAGCACCGGCCCGCGGGCAGGCCAGCGCTCCGGTGAACCCGCCGAACGAATGCGCCACGACCACAGGCGGTTCGCCGTCATCGAATGGTTGTGCCGCGACCACGTCGGCGTACGTGTTGAGGTCGGCCGCATCATCGGCGCATGGTAGGTCCACCGCGATGCCGCGGTGCCCGCGAACAGCCAACTCGCGCACCACAAATCGCCAGTATGACGGATCGCATCCGCCACCCGGAACGAGCAGGAACGTCGTCACAGCCTGCCGACGACGAAAGTCGCGGCCTGGTCGGCCATGCCATTCGAGCCGTAGGTGATGTGCGCGAACGACGGCCCACCCGCGGGGGCCCCGTTGCAGATGGTGTCGTCGGGTACGCACAACTCGATGGTCTTGGCCACGTACGCGGGCCCGATGGCTATCGGCGGCGCGCCGATGTCCGCCATGAACTGCGACGAGGGCTTTCCGAACAGTACAAGCGCCGCAACGTGATTCGCGATCGTCGGCGGCATCGGCTTGGGCGCGTACCAGGTGTACTCCGCCAAGTCCGCCGGGATCTCCTTCGGCAGCGCGTTCGCGGTCGTGAACCCGGAAACCACTGCGCCCTGCGAGTATCCGCCGAGGACGATCCTGGTCTGTGGGCAGGCCGCGGCCGACGCTTCGACGTGTGTGGCGGCGTCCTTGACCCCGTCGACAACGCTCTGTACGAAATCCAGCCGGTTCCCGAAATCGCTGCTGGCGGCATAGTTCACCGGATATACCGCCACCGACTTGTTGCCTGCCTGGGCCTGCAGGGCATCGACGAAGGCCCGGCCGGCCATCCCGATACCCGGGGGTTCGCTGGTGCCGCGGGCGAACACCACCTCGACATCGGGGCACGGGTCGGCGGACGCCGGTGGTGCCGGAGCGCCCACAAACGCGGAAGCGACGACCGTGGCGACCCCGACGACATGGGCTAACCGCCTGGCTCGGAACAGCTTGATGATGTCCATACCAGCTTCACCGCCTTGCACCAGCTAACTGCGACCGGTTTTTCCATGCTGACACACAGCAGATGGCGAGCGATACCCGCGAGCCACAGGAATCTGCCAAGAATCCGCCAAGGGCGCCGCCCCAGCATTGACCCATGACGGCTCGGTGTAGTCGTCGGGCGTGAGGTCAGGCGACGGTCACGGTGTCCCCGACGACCGACACCGCCTTCGGCGCCAGCGGCTCCTCTGCCGGACCGGTGACGACGGAGCCGTCGACCGCACTGAATTTGCTTCCGTGGCAAGGGCAGTCGATGGTGCCGTCGGAAACCTTCGACACCGTGCACTGTTTGTGGGTGCACACCGCGGTGAACGCCTTGAACTCACCGGCCTTCGGCTGAGTGACGACGACCTTCGCCGCGGCGAGGACCACTCCCCCGCCCACCGGCACATCGGCAGTCTTCACCGAGGGTGCTGCGGCCTTGGTCTCACTGCTGGTGGACGTGCCGGCCGGCGACGCAGACTCTTTCCCGCCACAGGCAGCGAGCACCACCCCGGCACCGACGGCACCCGCGCCGAGGAGTACCCCACGGCGGCTCGGGTGTCCGGCGTCGGCCATGACCGGCTTACCGCCGACCACCGCCGTTGTATCCGGGCGAGGCCACCTCGTCTTCGGTCAATTGGTAGGGGGGCGTGAACAAGCTGGGGTCATCGAGCGAGGATTCCGGCGCATTGAACGGACCTTGAGCCGCTTCCGGGGCCGCGGGCGCATCCACCGGCGGCACGCAGGTGCCCTCGGAGGCGACCAAGCCATCCGAGCACTGCAGTTCGTCGGCGTGCGCGATCGGCATGCTGATCAATGCAGCCACCGCAGATGCAACGCCGAACGTTGCTGCCCCCATTGACATGCGAGCGAATCGCGTGGTCGTTGCACTCATTTCATACCTACTCTCCGGCGCTATCTGGTTCGGTGAAGGTAGCACCATTGAGACCGCTGTGACTGTTCGTTTCGCCACTTGAGTCAATTGCGTTTACACACAATTTTCACAGCAGACCGTAGGCCTGCTCGAGCGCCAGCAACGCCTCGCCGGTCTCGATGGCCAGCTTCTGCATGTGCGGCATCGAGTCGCGGCACCCGGTGAAACCGAAATTCAAAGTGCCCGAGTAGCTTTGACATGTGATGTTCAGGCCGACACCGTGGACGGGAATCGACACCGGATAGGTGGACACCAGCTCGTTGCCCCGGAAGTACAGCGGATAGTCAGGTCCGGGGACATTCGACAAGATGACGTTGTAGGACGCCGGTGCCACCTTGGGGGCACCCACCGTCGCCGCCCCGGTCTGCACGAGGAACGGCGCCATCAGTGCCGCGGTGTAGGCCAGGATCGCCGTGCTGGTCATGCCCGACAACTGATCTTTGGCCGCCTTCGTCGAGGCGCTGATGGTCTCGATCCGCTCGCGGGCGTCGGCGAGGTCGGTACCCAGTGTCGCGAGAATGGCGCCCACGGCGTTGCCGCCGCCGGGATCGTCTTTCGGGCGAATGTTGACCGGCAGCATGGCGATCAGCGACTTTTCGGGCAGCGCGTCGAGTCCGAGGAGATAGTCACGCAGGCCACCGCCACAGATCGCGAGCGCGACGTCATTGAGAGTCGCGCCGGCCGCATCCGCAACGGCCCGCAGCCGCGCGATGTCGTACTGCTGCGTGGCGAACCGCCGGCTCCGGCCGATGCGACCGTTGAAGATGGTGTGCGGCGCCTGGCCCGGCCCGACGAGCGGATTGCTCCTGCTGACCGCCGTTACGGCCAGCTTGGCGAAGGCGGCAGGCAGATCGATGACGGTCGACAACTCCGAGGTGATGGACCGCAGCAACCCGCCGATGTCGGGGATGAGGCTGCTGTCCTTCTCGTCCTTCTTGCGCTCCCGCTTCGGCACCGGGTTCCGGAAGAACAGCGGGGTGTCGGTGTCGGACGGGTCGGTCGACATCGACCGGATGAGCGTCTTCATCGCCGTGTAGCCGTCGACGAGGGAATGGTGCATCTTGACGTACAGCGCGACGTTTCCGTCGTCGAGGCCCTCGATGATGTGCAGTTCCCAGGGCGGTCGTGTTAGGTCCAGTTGGCGAGCATGCAACCGGGAGATCAGGATTCCCAACTCACGCTGGTCACCGGGACGGGGCAATGCGGACCGCCGGACGTGATACATGACGTCGAACTTCGGGTCCTCGACCCACCGCTGCAGTGGATTCAGCAGGAACCACGGCGTCTGCAGCTTCATGTTCCACGGCGGCTCGATTTCGTTCGACCCGTAGATCTCGTCGCGCAGCTGATCCAGGATGTCCCCGGCGTCGCCCGATGTCGGGCGGAACTGCATGAGTCCCGCCACATGCATCATCGTCTCGGGAGATTCGGCCGCCAGGAACATCGAATCGAGCGGCGACAGTCGTTTGCTGGTCACCCGGGTGAACATACTGCGGTCACCGCGCGAAGACGGCGCCTTCGATGAGGATCGTGGTCCCGACCGCAATCAGGACCACGGGCAGGATGAGGTGTCCCCACCGCGTGAACGTGCCGGCGACGACCGGGTGCGAGGCGAAATACCGGCCGGCGATACACCACACCCCGACCCCGAGGAGAAACACCGTCACGTACCAGGCGACGGTGCCGGCAGTGGCGACCGCGAACATCGGCACGTAGACGCCCACGTTGTCGCCGCCGTTCGCGAAGGTCACGGCGGCGACCTGCCAGACACCCGGCGCGAACGACGCCGGCCCGCCGTCGGCTTCCGACGTTTCGGCGCCACGACCCCGCCAGGCCGCCCAAGCTGCCCTGAGCCCCAACGCGATTGGCAACAATCCGAGGTACGGCAGGACGGTGACCGGTAGCAGTGCCGCGCCGACAAGCGCGGCACATATCGACACCACCAAGATGGCGGCGAAACCCAGGTACTGCCCGGCGGCCACCCGCGCGGCCGCGCCGCGGTGGCCCCGGGCCTGGCCGAAGAACACCGCGAGCACCACGAGATCGTCGATGTTGGTGACGGCGAAGGTCGCGACCGCCGACGTGATGGTGGTGGCGCTCATCGCCGTGGACATTACGGGACGCTGCCGAGCCGAAGCGCAGTGTTCGTCTCGCCGCTACCTCGTCGACGCCGGCCCATGACACAGTGCCCGCGTGACCGTCGACTCGGCGAGTGGCCTGCAGCGCGCCGTCGACCGATTTCACCGGGGCTGTGAGCTGGCCGTCGGCCGGCTGCCCTTCGGCCTCAAATCGATTGTCGCTCCGACGTTCCTGGGTTTCGCACTGATCAACGGCTGCACGTTCGCGATCGACCTGTTGTTGCTCACCGGATTGCGCGACGGGTTGGGATTGCCACTGGCAGCGGCAGTCACGGCGGCCTATGCGAGCGCGTTCGGGCTCAGTTATGTGCTGAATCGAATCTTCAACTTCAGCTCGCACAGTGCGGTGGGTCCGCAGCTCGCCGTCTACGTCGTCGTGGTCGCCGTCAACTACCTGGCGTTCATCCTCGGTGTGTCGACCGGGTTGTCGGCCCTGGGCGTCGAGTACCACGTCGCCCGGATGGCCGCGGGCGTTTGCGAGGCGGTCTACATGTACGCCGCGATGCGCTGGGTGGTGTTCCGGCGCTGAGCTCGCGGTGACGTGCGTCTCATGACGAGCAAGAATGCTGCGACGGTGTTAATTTCGCCTGGTCAAGTTGTACTGAGGTACCAAACGGGGGTAGTCGGGGACGGCAGGGCACATCAGACGCGCCGGCGAGAATCATTCGCTCCACGCCGCCATCACCGCCGCTGACTCATCAGCGAGATTCCACGTACGTCACCACGGGCGACATCGTCGCCCGATTCGTGGCGCGCTGCGTATCAACCGTAATTCCGTCCTCGTGCACAGATAGGAAACTGCCCAGTGGCCCGCCTGAACCGCTGCAGTGCAATAGGTTTCGTTGTCGCACTCTGCGTGGCGATCGGCGCGGAGCCGTCGGCGGCGGCATCGGACGAAAGCCCCGACGTCACCTTCTATCTGCAGGGCACCTGCTTGTGCGCTGTGTCGCCGACCGCCCGCGAGGCCCTGGGACTGGCCGACGGGTACCTGGATTCCAGCGGCACCATCCATGGCATCGGGTATCCCGCAGGCCTGTTGTTCGGCGCGGACGCAGTCATCGGGAGCACCAAGGTGAACGCGACCCTCGCCACCGTTCCGGACGGCGCCGCCGTCACCCTCGCCGGCCTGAGCCAGGGCGCCATCGTCCTGAACTACGTGAAACTCTTGCGGTCGCTGCAGGATTCGTTCACTCGTCACCGTGCGGACAATCTGCAATTCGTGACCTTCGGTGACCCGCAGAACACCACCGGCGGCATCACGACCAAGAATCCGGCACTGCAACTGTTCGCGCCGAACGTGCCAAGGGCGAGCGCATACCCCATCACCGAGATCGTTCGCGAGTACGACGGTTTCTCGGACTGGCCGGACAAGCCAACGCGTTTGGCCGTCCTCAACGCCGTCATGGGAATCGGATTCGTGCACACCGACTACGGGTCGGCCGCCAACCCGGCGACACCGGGAACGCTCAAGACCGTCCGCACCAACGCCGCCGGCGGCACCACCACGCATTACGTGGTGCCCACCAGGCGATTGCCACTCACTCAACCGTTGCGCGATGCCGGACTGAACACGTCTCTCATCGACGCTCTGCTCCGGCCGCAGATCGACCGCGCCTACGTCCACCGGCCGCAGGTTGCACCTGGAGATCCGGCTCCCCGGCCGTCGATCGCCGCCCTGGCGGCAAGGGCCCTGAATCCGGCGGCCGCCAAACCGGCTGCTGCCAGCGCCAAGGAGTCTGGCGGCGCACAGGAAGACAAAGAGAAGGCACCGAAGCCCAAGCGGGGGTTCGGTTTTCGGAAATCTCGCCGTGGCGGGGAATCGAGGAGGTAGTTCGCATGTGGGTCAAGACGCAGGCCGTGACCGTGTCGGTGGTGTGCTCGGCAGCCGTCGTGGTCACCAGCGCCGCACCGGTTCTCCCGGCCGCGCACCCGACGACGGTGCACAGCTCCGAATACCGGTACGCGCTCACGGCGGCAGCCATCGACACCGCCTTCAATCCGATTCGGTACGTCGGCAACGTCGGAGGTGCGGCCCAGGCCGTCGCCACCGACGTGATCTACTGGCAGACACCGGACTTCCCGCTGCTGGTGCTGAGCGCACAGGTTGACTCCAGCACCGGTGAGTACGAGGCCGTGGAGAAGGTGACGTCGACGGCGGGGCACCTGCAGAGTCTGGTCAGCGCGGTCACCGCGTTTCCCGGCGCATCATCCTCGCCACAGGTGAAGCAACTGGTCAGCGGAATCGGATCGGCCGGCGCCGCCGCGGCCGGCACCACGCGTACCGTGACAGCCACTCTGGCGCCCCACCTCGCGCCGCTGACGCCGGTGATCTACGTCGTCAGGGTGCTGCGGGCCGCGGTCGGCGTCTATTACGCCGTGGCCACGCTCTCGACCACGGGAGTCGGCACGGTGCTGAGCGGGCACAACCCGTTGACGGCAGTCGCCAATGTCGTGTCCTCGGTCCAGAGCCTGGCCAACGTCCTCACCCACGCGCCGCGACCGGCCGCGTCGGTCTCTACCGGCACGACCGGTACGACCGCCGGGGCGACCGCGACCGCGGCGCAAACGGTCGCGCAGCCGACCGCCGGTGTCGCCCGGACCCTCGCGAAGGGCACCAAATCCAAAGCGAAGCAGGGGGAATCGGCAGCCAAGAAGCCCGGTGACCACGCCACCGCACCCAAATCGGCTGCCGCACCGGCCACGTCGACGGCTGCCGCCGAGCAGCAGGATGCCAAGCCGGCGACACCCACCAAGAAGTCCAAGCGCGCGGCGAAGGGTGACGACTCGTCGGCCAAGGCGGACGCCGCCAAAGCCGCCTCGTCCAAGGAGTCCAAAGAGTCCAAAGAGAAGGGCGACCACGGCCGGCGTAAACACTGAGCGGCGGTGCGCGTGCGCTAGAACAGAAGTACGCGCCAGCACCGACGAAGGGGACGCCCGCCATGGCGAAGACGCACCACTACGAGCTCGACGTGACATGGACCGGCAATACCGGCACCGGAACCTCGGGCTACCGCGAGTACGACCGCGCGCACGACGTCAGCGCCGACGGCAAGCCCACGATCGCCGGCTCCGCTGACCCTGCTTTCCGCGGCGACCCGCAGCGCTGGAACCCCGAGGAGCTCCTGGTGGCGTCCCTGTCGCAGTGCCACATGCTGTGGGTCCTGGCGCTGTGTTCCCAGGAGGGCATCGTCGTCACCGGATACGCCGACCATCCGTCGGGCACCATGGCGCAGACCCCTGACGGTGGTGGATATTTCACCGAGGTGGTGTTGCGTCCGGTCGTGGAGATCGTCGACGACCGGCACCGCGAGGCGCTCACGAGCGTCCACGAGCGTGCCCACCACCTGTGTTTCATCGCCAATTCCGTCAACTTCGACGTGCGGTGCGAACCGCAGGTGAGCGTCGCCGAATCGGCGTGACCCGCGGTGCCGCCGTGGGAAAATGGCGCATGACCATCAAGCTCGACGCACTCGATTCCGCGCTGCTGTCGGAGCTGGCCGCCGACCCGCGGACGCCGATCCTCGAGCTGGCGTCGCGGCTGAAGGTCGCTCGAAATACCGTGCAGGCGCGCATGAAGCGGCTCGAAGAATCCGGCCTGGTGCGTGGCTACCCGCCCAACATCAACCTGTCGCAGCTCGGGTTCGCGGTGCATGCGCTGGTCTTCATCGAGACCGACCAGACCAAGATGAACGCCATCATCGAAGCTCTGCAGGACGTCCCGCATGTACTGGAGGTCCATGCCACGACGGGACGGGCGGATCTGCTCGCCCGTATCGCGGCGCAGACGCAGGAAGAACTGCTCAGCGTGATCCAGCGCGTGCACCGCATCGACGGCGTCAAACACTCCGAAACCATGCTCGCGATGGCGACTCCGGTCGAATACCGATCGCTTCCTCTCGTGCAGCACGTGACGCAACGTCGAACAAAATGATGCGTGCGTCACAGTGTGCCACGTCACAATTGAGCAGTCTGCTCAACATTTTGACCGACTGTTGACGTAGATCACCCACAGGGGCAGATTTCGCTGCACTGATTGCTAATAGTTCGCACCTAGGACTGGCGATCTGAGTGGCGGAAAGTGTGGAGGTTCTCGATGACCAGTGTCCTGTCCCGATCCGAACTCGCAGCGGCCGAACCCGCCGCGCCCTACGACCTCGACGACCGGTACCGCGCCGGCGCCGGCCCCGTCCTGCTGACCGGCGTCCAGGCCATCGCGCGCATGATGGTCGAGCAGCATGTCCGTGACCTCCGCGCCGGCCGCCGTGTCGCGACCTTCGTCTCCGGTTACCAGGGCAGCCCGCTCGGCGGCGTCGACAAGATGCTGCTGGGCATGCCGAACGTGCTGACCGAGCACGACGTCGTCTTCACGCCCGGCTTCAACGAGGAGCTCGCCGCCACCTCGGTCTGGGGCAGCCAGACCGACCTTCCCGCCGGGAAAGCCACCCACGACGGGGTCATCGGCGTCTGGTACGGAAAGGGACCCGGCGTCGACCGCGCGACGGACGCGCTGCGCCACGCCAACATGTACGGCGTCAATCCCCGCGGCGGCGTGCTGCTGCTGGTCGGCGACGACCCGGCATCGAAATCGTCGACCGTGCCCGCCGTGAGCGAACGGTCGCTCGCGGCCCTCGGCATCCCGGTCCTGTTCCCGCGCAACGCCGAAGAGATCATCACCATGGGCATGCAGGGCGTCGCGCTGTCGCGCGCATCGGGCTGCGTCGTGGCGATGAAGATCGTCGCCGACGTGGCCGACGGCGCCTGGACGGTCGACGCCGATGTCGCCGACATCACCATCACCGCACCTGAAATCCTCTGGGACGGAAAGCCGTTCACCTACGTCCAGCGACCGATGGCCGCACCGGCCGACAGCCTCATCGCCGAGGCCGACCTCTACGGTCCGCGCTGGGCGACCGTCCGCGCGTTCGGGGACATCAACCAGCTCGACGTCCTCGAGGTGGATCCGGTGCGTGCAAAGGTCGGCATCGCCGCCACCGGTACCACCTTCGACGCCGTCCGGCAGGCGCTGCTCGACCTCGGCGTCGACGACGCGGCACTGCACCGCGCGGGAATCCGCCTGCTGCGCATCGGGATGCCGTACCCCGTCGGGCAGGAGTCCGTCCGGGCGTTCGCGCGCGGTCTCGAGCAGGTGATCGTCGTCGAGGACAAGACGGCGTTCGTCGAAACCCAGGTCCGTGAAATCCTGTACGGCACCGCCGATGCCCCGCAGATCGTCGGCAAGCACGATGCCGCCGGTATGCCGCTGTTCCCGCTCGGTGGTGAGCTGACCGCCGCCCGCCTGCTCGCGCCGCTGCGCCGGGTGCTGCGCGATCACGTCGAGCTCAAGCGCACCCCTCCCCCGCCACTGTCACTGGAAGTGTTGTCCGCCAAGCGAACCGCCTACTTCTGCAGCGGCTGCCCGCACAACCGTTCCACCGCAATCCCGGAGGGCTCCATCGGCGGCGGTGGCATCGGCTGCCACACCCTGGTCACCATGTCCGGCCGCAGTGACAGCGCCGTGGTGGGTCTGACGCAGATGGGTGGCGAGGGCAGCCAGTGGATCGGGCAGGCACCGTTCACCGACGTGCCGCACCTGTTCCAGAACGTCGGCGACGGCACGTTCTTCCACTCGGGTCAGCTCGCGGTGCAGGCCTGCATCGCCGCCGGGGTCAACATCACCTACAAGCTGCTCTACAACGAAGTGGTCGCCATGACCGGCGCACAGGACGTCGAGGGCGGCCTGGTCGTTGCCGGGCTCACCCACAAGCTGACGGCCGAGGGCGTCAAGCAGATCATCATCTGCGCCGATGAACCCAAGCGGCACAACAAGAAAGCTCTCGCGAAGGGCACCCTGCTGTGGCACCGCGACCGCCTCGATGAGGCGCAGAAGGTGCTGCGAGAGATCCCGGGCGTGACCGTGCTCATCTACGACCAGCACTGCGCTGCCGACGCGCGCCGTCAGCGCAAGCGCGGCACGCTGCCCACCCGCAACACGCGCGTGGTGATCAACGAAGCGGTGTGCGAGGGCTGCGGCGACTGCGGCACCAAGTCGAACTGCCTGTCCGTACAGCCGGTCGACACCGAATTCGGCCGCAAGACCCGCATCGACCAGACGTCGTGCAACACCGACTACACGTGCCTCGACGGCGACTGCCCGTCGTTCGTCACGGTCGAGCTGACCCCGGAGAAGAAGGGCCGCAAGACATCCCGGCGCAAGGCGCCGGAACCGCCGCGGGTCACCGATCCGGAGTTCGGTGTGCCGGCCGGCACGCAGAACGTCCTGCTCGCCGGCATCGGTGGCACCGGCATCGTCACGGTGAACCAGGTGCTGGCGACCGCGGCCCTGCGCGCGGGCTACGAGGTGGAGAGCCTCGACCAGATCGGCCTGAGTCAGAAGGCCGGACCGGTGGTGTCGCACCTGCGGTTCTCGACCGCCGCCCTCGAGCCGTCCAACCGGCTCACCTCGGGCAGTGCCGACTGCATCATCGCCATCGACCTGCTCACCGCGACCGACAACCGGAACCTGGCCTACGGCAGTGCCGAACGAACCATCGCGGTCGCCTCGACGAGCCAGACCCCGACCGGCGACATGGTGTACGACAAGTCCGTCGCCTACCCGGAGACCCAGTCGTTGCTCGACCGGCTGACCGGCGTCACCCGCACGCTGACGCACTTCGACGCGCTGGCAGCGGCACAGGCCCTGTTCGGCAACACCGCAGCGGCCAACTTCCTGGTCGTGGGTGCCGCCTTCCAGAACGGCGGCCTGCGCCTGCCCGCGGCGAGCATCGAAGAGGCCATCGGCATCAACGGTGTCGCGGTCGCTGCCAATGTGGCGGCGTTCCGCTGGGGCCGCGTTGCGGTGGCCGATCCGGCCGCGTTCGCCGCCGCCGTCGAGGCCGCCCGGCCCAAGGCCCGGCCCGCGGTGGCCAGCCCGGAGCTGCTGGCCAGCACCACGTTCGGAGGCGAGGTTCGCCGGCTGGTCGAACTGCGTGCCGGTGAACTGGTCCGCTACCAGAACACGAAGGTCGCGCGGCGGTACGTCGAAACGGTGCAGGCCGTGTGGCAGCTGGAGCGCACCATCACCGACAACACCGCCTTCAGCGAGGCCGTCGCCCGCGGGCTGCACAAGTTCACGGCCTACAAGGACGAATACGAGGTCGCCCGGCTGCTGGTCGACCCGGCGTTCCTGGCCGATGTGCAGGCGCAGGTGCCCGGTGGGGAGAACCTCACCTACAAACTGCACCCGCCCGTCCTGCGCGCCATGGGCCGCACGAAGAAGGTCGGCTTCGGACCGAAATCGCATGTGGCACTGAAGATGCTGGCCAAGGCCAAGGTGCTGCGCGGCACCAAGCTGGACCCGTTCGGCTACGCGCACGTGCGAAAAGTGGAGCGGCAGTTGCTGTCTCACTACACGGCCATGGTGCTGCGCCTCGCCGCCGAACTGACCGTCGACAACTACGCCACGGCCGTCGAGGCCGCCGGACTGCCCGACATCGTCCGCGGTTACGAGGACATCAAACTCGGCAACGTCGAGCTGTACTGGGCACGCCTGCGCGAGCTCGGCATCCCGGCCTGATTGGCCCCACCCAGCTGTCCTGCCGTGACACCCGCGGCAGCGTCAACCATGCCGCCGAACATGCGGCACCAGAAAGGAATCCGTAGTGACCTTCTTGTCCAACGCACCGGTGTCCAACTCGCCGGTATCCACCCCCGCCGGAGTCTTCGGTCGTTCGCACAAGCTGAGCTCCCGTAGCCACGAGCAGGTCGTGTTCTGCGAGGACGCCGAATCCGGTCTCAAGGCCATCATCGCGATCCACTCGACGGCACTGGGCCCGGCCCTCGGCGGCTGCCGCATGTACCCGTACGCCGACGAATTCGAGGCACTCGAGGACGTGCTGCGGCTGTCGTGGGGCATGACGTACAAGGCCGCGGCGGCCGGGGTGAACCTGGGCGGCGGCAAGTCCGTGATCATCGGCGATCCCGCCAGCGACAAGAGCGAAGCGCTGTTCGCGGCGTTCGCGCGCTACGTCAACACCCTGGGCGGACGCTACGTCACCGCCGGTGACGTCGGCACCAACACCGACGATCTCGACATCATGGGCAAGTACACGTCGCACGTCACCGGCCGCAGCGCCGGGGCCGGCGGCTCGGGTGACAGCGCTCGCCTCACCGCACTGGGCGTGTTCAACGCCATGCGCGCCGGCGCCGAATCTGTCTGGGGCGCAGCGACGTTGGCCGGCCGGACCGTCGGCGTCGAGGGCGTCGGCAAGGTCGGCCGGGAACTCATCGCACTGCTGCTCGCGGACGGCGCGGACGTGTACGCCACCGACGTGAACGCCGCTGCTCTGCTGCGCCTGTCGAACGACCACCCGTCGGTGCGCCTTCTCAATTCGGTTGCCGACGCCCCGGTCGATGTCTATGCTCCGTGTGCCCTCGGGTCTACTCTGACGCCTATGAGCGCTGACACCATCGAGGCGAAGCTGATTTGCGGTGCCGCAAACAACCAGCTCGCGACGCCGGACGTCGAGCTGTTGCTCGGCCGCCGCGGGATCACCTGGGTACCTGACTACGTCGCCAACGCCGGCGGCCTCATTCAGGTGGCCGGTGAACTGCACGGCGCGGACCGCACCGCCGTCGAGGCCGACGTGACCCGGATCTACGACCGCTGCCGCGACATCATCGCCACCGCGCGCGAGACGGGCATCAGCATCGGCGCCGCCGCGAACCTGTTCGCCGAACAGCGGCTCGACGGAGCCATCTGATGGGCGCCGGCGGCGGGCTTTTCCGCACCAAGTCGGTCGAGCAGTCGATCCGGGACACCGATGAGCCCGACTCGAAGCTCCGCAAAGATCTGACGGCAAGGGATCTCACTGTTTTCGGCGTGGCCGTCGTCATCGGCGCCGGCATCTTCACCCTTACCGCTCAGACCGCGGGCAACATGGCGGGGCCGGCCGTGTCGGTCGCCTTCGTCATCGCGGCGATCACATGCGGGCTCACCGCGCTGTGCTACGCCGAGTTCGCCTCGACTGTGCCCGTCGCCGGCAGCGCCTACACCTACGCCTACGCCACCTTCGGTGAGCTGGTCGCGTGGATCATCGGCTGGGATCTGATCCTCGAGTTCGCGCTCGCGGTATCCGTTGTCGCCAAAGGCTGGTCGCAGTATCTCGGCCACGTCCTCGGTGGGACGGTGTCACCGGTGGTGCACCTTGGGTCGGTCAAGTTCGACTGGGGTGCGCTGGTGATCATCGCCATCGTCGGTGTGCTGCTGGCGACCGGAACGAAGCTGTCGTCGCGGGTTTCGGCCGTCGCCGTGGCGATCAAACTCTCCGTGATCGTGCTGATCCTCGTTGTCGGCGCCACCTACTTCAAGGCCTCGAACCTCACCCCCTTCATCCCGGCGGCGCAGCCCTCGGCGAAGGCGGATGGCGTACACCAGTCCATGCTGGCCTGGCTCACCGGAACCGGCGGCACGAGCTTCGGGTGGCTGGGTCTGCTGACCGCGGCCAGCATCGCGTTCTTCGCGTTCATCGGCTTCGACGTGGTCGCCACCGCGGCGGAAGAGACCCGCAACCCGCAGCGCGACGTCCCGCGCGGCATCTTCGGCGCGCTGGCCATCGTCACCGTCTGCTACGTCGCGGTGTCGTTCGTGCTCACCGGCATGGTGCCGTACACCGAACTGCAGGGAGAAAATGCCACCCTCGCAACGGCATTCGCCCTCCACGGTGACACCTGGGCCAAGAACATCATCTCCATCGGCGCATTGGCGGGCCTGTCGACCGTCGTCATGGTGATGTTCCTCGGCCAGACCCGCGTCCTGTTCGCCATGTCCCGCGACGGCCTGCTCCCCAAGCGGCTTTCGCACACCGGCAAGCACGGCACCCCGGTACGATTGACCGTCATCGTGGGCGTGGTGTGCGCGGTTCTGGCGGCATTCGTGGACTTCGGCACCCTCGCGGGCATGGTCAACATCGGCACGCTCGTCGCCTTCATCCTCGTGGCGATCGGAGTGCCGATCCTGCGCCGCACACGGCCCGATCTCAAACGCGGCTTCCGGGTGCCTCTCGTGCCACTCGTCCCGATCCTGGCTGCGCTGTCGTGCCTCTGGCTGATGATCAACCTCGAGGTCGAGACCTGGCTTCGGTTCGTCGTGTGGATGGCCGTCGGCGTCGCGCTGTACTTCGTCTACGGCAGGTCACACTCGAAGCTCGCGCAGCGGAAGGCCGAGGCGCACAAGCACCTCAACGTCACTCAGATCGCGGCGTGAGCATCAGCTGCAGGTAACGCGAATCTCGAAGGGCTTGGTCACCATCACGGGCGGTAGCGCTGCCGTCACCCCGGTAGCGCTACCGCTGATGACGTAGGTGTCGCCATCCTTGGACGCCGTGGCCTCACCGCCCGACATGCCCTGCTGATAGCCGAGAATGACGCCGTTGACGTTCCCCAGGATCACCGAGTGCACCGTGGCGGCGTCCGGTGTCAGCACCACCGCCACTCCCGAGGCCTTCTGACCGATGGCGATGTTGAAGTTTCCGACGGCGTTGGTACAGACCACATTGCCCGTGATGTTCTGACGCACCCCGTCGACGGTCACCTCGGCCTGGCCGGGCGGCGGATTGCCGGTCGGCGGTTGGGTGGGCGAGGCCGTCGTTGACGATGCCGGCGATGACGTGGACTTGGTGGTGGTGGTGCTGCTGCTCGAGCTCGTCGTCTCCGACGGCGGTTTCTCGCCACTGCAGCCGGCGATCCCCACGACAACCGCCACGCTGACCGCACCGATCGCAACCTGTCGCCTCATGACACCCCTCTTGTTGTCGTCGCCAATCCCGATTCACCACATCTACGCCGTTGAACCGGTCGCCGCATTTCTTTTCTGAGATGCGACGACCGGCTCGTTCCGGTGGCTACGGCAACCTGCCTACATCGGCATGAAATTGCCGAACCACCAGAAGCCCCAACGCTCGATGGCCGGGCTCCACACCACGGACGCGCCCGGAGCCCACCATGGCGGGTTCGGTTGGACCGGCGCCCAGGGCGGCGGAATCGCCGGGGGCACGTTCGGTTCGGCGCTCGCGACGCCGCTGCCCAGGGTGCTCGGCGATACTGTGGAGATTCCGCCGGCCACGCCGAACAAGCCGGCCGCCAGACTGCCGGCGACGGTGGCTGCTGCTGCCAGTTGTTTGATGGTCATTGTCTCGTCCTTGCCTCGACTGCATGGCCTCATGCGTCAAGGTCCGCGACGGATGCGACATCGCATTCCTACCTGGCGAGCGTGCCCGACCCCCGAACGAGCGGACCTGGCGCCGTAGGCAATTGGTGAATACCCCACGGCGCCAGCGGTAAACGGGCCTGCGGTCAGTCGAGGCAGAACTCGTTGCCCTCCACGTCCTGCATGACGATGCACGACTCGTTGATGTCGTCGGCGGGAAGCAATCGCACGCGGACCGCACCGAGCGAGACCAGCCGTTCGCACTCCGCCTCGAGCGCCGCCAGTCGTTCGTCCCCGGCCAGACCGGTGGCCACGCGCACGTCCAGATGCACGCGGTTCTTCACCGTCTTGCCTTCGGGAACGCGCTGGAAGAACAGGCGCGGGCCGACGCCTTCAGGATCGACGCACGCGAACTTCGAACCTCGATGTTCGGGTGGCAGTGCACGGTCGAAGTCGTCCCACGATGCGAATCCCGGCGGTGGCGGCGGTACGACGTATCCCAGCACGTTGCACCAGAACCGCGCCACCCGCTCGGGTACCGCGCAGTCGAAGGTGACCTGAAACTTCTTGACATCAGCCATCATTCGCCCTCAGTGGTTCAGCTTACGAAGGCCGGCGACGGTGTCGGCCAAGGTGATGCGCGGATCGCGGTAGGTGACACCGAGTTCGCGCTCGCTCGGGGTGTCGTCCGAGTCGGGCATCTGGGTGTAGTACTGCATCGCGGCCTCGGTGAACGGCGTCTGGAACGGCAACAATGGTCCCAGCCGATCAAGTACCTGGCCGGCCAGCCGCAGCACCGTGTCGGGAACCGGAACGGAGAACATGGTCTTGTCGCCGACTTCGCTCAACAGCCGAGCCAGCTCGTCCACCGGGATCCGATGGCCGCCGGCCATGTAGCGGCGGGGTCCCTTGCCCGGCTTCAGCAACGCCGCGTGGAGCTCGGCCAGATCCCGACCGTCGACCACCGTCCAGGCAGCGCTGCGGCCGGGAATCGCGCCGAGTTGAAGTGCCTGCGCCACGCCTTCGCCGGCCTCGCCGAACTGGTTGCCGACCGGCGGACCCATGACCATGCCGGGATAGGTGATGTTCACCGGCGCCCCGGCGTCCTGCATGCCGCGGGCGTAGATCTCGACCTGGGCTTTGGAACGTCCGTAGCCGTCGGTGCCGCCGAACACCGGAAGGTCGGCCTCGAGCTTGTCCACGTCGGGATTGAACAGCGCGGTGATGCTCGAGACGTGGATGATCGGATCGAGGCCCAGCTCCACAGCGCCGCCCAGTACGTTGCGCGCACCGTCCATGTTGGTACTCAGCATCTGCGCCGCCTGGTTCGGATCGGTGGCGACCAGCGCCGCGGCGTGCAGCACGGCGTCGCACCCGTCCAGCGCGCGCAGCACCGAGTCGCGATCGGTGATGTCGCCGACCACGTGGTCAGAGACGTCGACGCCCAATTGGGCCACGCTGGTCTGCAACCGAGCCGCGTTGCGCACCAGGAACCGGACCGAATGCCCCTTGTCCGCAATGGCTTTCGCACTCCAACCACCGACGAATCCGGTCCCGCCCGTGACCAGCACCCGCATGACGCCTACCCCCTCCGAAGTGAACTGCCGCTGCCCAGACGCTAGTACCTGCCATCACGCCGCAGGGCGGATCCGCGCGATGTGGACATCACTCGGACAACACGCCCGATTCCAATCGCGCGACCCCCTACGCGCGCATCTCGACGTGAGGCAACAGGCCGACAAGTGCCGCGGCGTTCGGCTATCCCTGGACACAGCGCAGTAGCATCAGGACGACTTCTTGACCACGCTCGACTTGAGCTGCAGACGCCCGAAACCGGGCACGTTTGCGTCGATGTCGTGGTCGCCGACGCCGTCGGTGATGAGCGTGATGCCGCGGACCTTGGTGCCCACCTTGATCGCACCGCCACCGCCGCCCGACACCTTGACGCTTTTCACGAGCGTGACGCTGTCGCCGTCGGCCAGCACGTTGCCCACAGCGTCCCTCACCACTCGCCCGGCATCGGCGTCGCCGGCATCACCGTCAGCCCACTCGTGGCCGCACATGGGACATGCGTACAACGCACCGGATTCGTAGGTGTACTCGCTCGTACACTCTGGGCACGGGGGCGTCGCGGCTGTCTCTGTCATGCGATGAGTATGGCAACACCGTCAGCGCCGCGGCGATGCCGTGGAGCACGCCGCGCCCCGTTCGGCGAGCAGCCGGGCAGTTGCTTCGCCGATGCCACTGCTGGCGCCCGTGATGGCGACGACTTTGCCTGCGATACCGGTCATCTCAGCCCTGTCTACGCGCCGTGCCCCGGGCTGAGATCCTTCACATCGTCGAAGAACACCGGCTTGCCCCCGGTGCCGGAATCACCGCCCGCGACAGGTGCCAGCAGATGACCCACGTGGTCGCCCATGTCGAATCTCGCGATGATCTCGCCGACGAACCAGGCCAGCGCGGAATCGAGGACCGCAGAGCCTTCCGGCCCGACATGCCAGGCGCAGCGCTCGAATTTGTCGACGGCATCGCCCGTCTCACCGCCGAACAGCTCGGCCAGCTTCAACTCGTCGCGCGGCAGCAGGTGCACCGCAAGGTGAGTGGCCGTCCGCGCGATCGAGGTCGTGTGATTCGCCGTGGACAGCCCGACGAGGAACCTCGGCGGGTCGATGCTGGCCTGCGTGGCGAAGCCCACCAGGCATCCGGCGGTCTGACCGCCGGCCTGCACCGTGACCACGAACATCGGGTAGTCGAGCAGGTCGACGAAATCATCAAATGCGGTCTCTGGTTTCATCACCGGTCCTGGCCTCGGGTTTTGGGATACCTGAGTTGGGGTAGCCACTGCTCATTCTTGCAAACCGTCAACGGGTGCCGTCGATGGTCGATACCGGAGATGGGAGTCCTGCGTGAAGGCAGTTACCTGGCATGGCCGACGAGACGTCCGAGTCGACACCGTGCCCGACCCCGAGATCGAAGCGCCAACCGACGCCATCATCGAAGTCACCTCGACCAACATCTGCGGATCGGATCTGCACCTGTACGAGGTGCTCGGGGCGTTCATGCACGAGGGCGACATCCTCGGGCACGAACCCATGGGCATCGTTCGCGAGGTCGGCAGCGACGTCGACGGGTTGTCCGTCGGTGACCGGGTCGTCGTGCCGTTCCAGATTTCCTGCGGGCACTGCTACATGTGCGGCCAGCAGCTCTACACCCAGTGCGAGACCACGCAGGTTCGCGACCACGGCAAAGGTGCCGCGCTGTTCGGCTATTCGGAACTGTACGGGCAGATACCGGGCGGCCAAGCCGAATACCTCCGCGTGCCGCAGGCCCAGTTCACCCACATCAAAGTGCCTGAGGGACCGCCGGATTCGCGATTCGTCTACCTGTCGGACGTGCTGCCCACGGCGTGGCAGGCTGTCGCCTACGCCGACATTCCCGACGGCGGGAGCGTCACGGTGCTCGGGCTGGGGCCGATCGGCGACATGTGTGCGCGCATCGCCCAGCATCTCGGCTATCGGGTGATCGCCGTCGACCGGGTTCCGGAACGGTTGGCGCGGGCATCGGTGCACGGTATCCACACCGTCGACCTCGACACCGTCGACGGCAGCATCGGCGACACCATCCGGGCGCTGACCGACGGCCGCGGCACCGACTCGGTGATCGATGCGGTAGGCATGGAGGCCCACGGATCGCCTGTGGCCCAGGCACTTCAGCGCATGACGGCGACGCTGCCCGACATGGTGGCCAAGCCGATGATGCAGAACTTCGGGGTCGATCGACTTCATGCGCTCTACTCGGCCATCGACATCGTCCGCCGCGGCGGGACCATCTCGTTGATCGGCGTGTACGGCGGCATGTCGGACCCGCTACCGATGATGACGCTGTTCGACAAGCAGATTCAGCTGCGCATGGGCCAGGCCAACGTCAAGAGATGGGTCGACGACATCCTGCCGCTGCTCGGCGACGACGATCCGCTGGGCGTCGACACCTTCGCCAGTCACGTTCTGCCCCTTGATGATGCACCACATGCCTACGACATCTTCCAGAAGAAAACGGACGGTGCCGTGAAGGTGATGCTCAAGCCGTGAGCGGAAGGACCGATGACACTACCCCGAATGCAACCCGACCCGGGCGCCATCGCCGAGGCCAGAGACATCGTCGGCGCCGTGGCGTCGGCGTTCTCCCATCAGGTCGTGGGCCAGGAGCACCTGCGTGAGACGATGCTCGTCGCGCTGCTCGGTGGCGGCCACCTGCTGATCGAGAGCGTTCCCGGTCTTGCCAAGACCACCGCGGCGCGCGTCCTTGCCGCGTCTGTCGGTGGCAGCTTCCGCCGCATCCAGTGCACGCCGGACCTGTTGCCCAGCGACATCATCGGCACGCAGATCTTCGAGGCCGACACCAACACGTTCACCACCCAACTGGGCCCGGTGCACGCCAACATCGTGTTGCTCGACGAGGTCAACCGCTCGAGCGCCAAGACACAGAGCGCCATGCTCGAAGCGATGGAGGAACGTCAGACCACGATCGCCGGCGTCGAATACCCGATACCCGAGCCGTTTCTCGTCATCGCCACCCAGAACCCCGTCGACCAGGAAGGCACCTATCCCCTGTCGGAGGCCCAGACCGACCGCTTCATGCTCAAAGAGCTCGTGCACTATCCGTCGATCACGGACGAGATCGAGATCATCGACCGCATGGACGCCGGGCGGTACGACCGCGCCCGTCATCCGGCCCCCGTGGTCTCGCTCGACGACGTTCGGCGGGTGCAGGAGATCGTCCGCTCGGTCCACCTCGACCGCGCGCTCGTCGCGTACGCGAGCCGACTGGTCGACGTCACGCGCAGCCCCGCCCAACACCTACCGTCGCACCTCGCCCGACTCGTCGAATACGGCGCGAGCCCCCGCGCAACCATCGCCTTCTGCCGCGCCGCACGCGCGCTCGCCGTCATCCACGACCGCGGACACGTTGTGCCCGAGGATATTTCGATGCTCGCACACCGCGTGCTGCGGCATCGGCTGATCCTCGGCTTCGAGGCCGCGAGCGCTCGGATCACGCCTGACGCAGTGGTCGACGCGGTACTGCAGACGGTCCCGGTGCCGTGAGGCCGACATGGGGAAACACCTCGACGCCGCGAAAATCCACATCGGCCGTGACCCCGGCAGCCTCCTGGAAGGCGGCCGCTACGCGCTGATCCACACCCGGAGCCTCGAGTTCGACGAACTACGCCCCTACGTCCCGGGCGACGACGTCCGGGACATCGATTGGAAGGCGAGTTCCCGGTCCGGCCACACCCTCGTCAAGCAATTCGTGTCCGAGAAGCACCACAAGATCGTGGTGGTCGCCGACGCCGGCCGAAACGTGTCGGCGCTCGCGCCGTCGGGAGAGCTCAAGAAGGACATCATCATGCACGTCATCGGCGCGATCGGACTCATGACGCTGCGCCGCTCCGACGAGATAGGCCTGGTGGCGGGAGACCGCCGTGGTTGTATCGACACCCGCCTGCGGCGTGGCGAGACGCATATCGAGCGCATGCTGCACCACTACCTGCAGCTCGCCGGCGAATCCCCCGCCCGCAGCGATCTGCTGGTCCAACTGCAATGGCTGGCCACGCATTACCGCCACCGGCTCCTGGTCTTCATCGTGTCCGACGAACCCGAGATCAGTGACGCGTTGCAGAACGTGCTGCGCTCACTGACCGCCCGGCACGACGTCCTGTGGGCGCTGGTGACCGACATGCCACCGGTGGGACCCGGAACCGGCCGCAGCTACGACGCCGCCGATGGACAGTTCCTGCTACCGCCGTCCGCACTCGACCGCGCCGTCACCGAAGCCTACCGGCGATCGGAAGACGAACGGCGCCAGAAGCTTTCGGAGTTCCTGACCCTGTCCGGCGTACCGCATGCGCGAATCGGCGCGAGCACCCAGATCAAACCCGCCCTGACGGCGATGACGGGGGTCTACGCACGTGCCAGATGACGATCTGCTGCGCTACGTGGTCGGCCCCGAGCCCTATTCCGGGTTGTGGCCGTGGCTTTCGGCCGCGCTGATCGTCTGTGTAATCGCCTGGTATGCCTGGCTTTTCACGGCGACGTCAGCGTCCCGCCGGATCGGCGACGTGCGGTTGATCCGAGTCGTGCGGGACGAGATGATCAAGCTGCGCGCGGTCCGGGACATTCGCGGCATCGCCAGGCGCCATCGATCGGGCGACCTCTCGGCGCCGGCTGCCGGGGCGGCACTGAGCCGAGAAGTCCGCCGGTTCCTGCACGCCGCGACCGGGCTCCGCGTGCAGTACATGCACGTCGGCGCCATCGCAGCCGGCCCGGCCGGCGCCGCCGCACCGCTGCTGTCCGAACTCGTCGACGTGCAATTCAATCCGCGATCGGACGTCGATGTCGACGATGCCTGCGCGACTGCCGAAGGGCTGGTCAGGCGATGGAGCTGACCTGGCGGATTGCGGCGATCATCGGGTGCGTCGCGCTGGCGGCGTGCGTGGCGGTGGCCGTGCTCTGGCCACACCGCCAGCGTCCCGGCGATCTCAGACCGCTCGCCAACACCGGCCGCCTGACGCGGCTGCCCGAATACCGCCGGGCACAACGCCGGAACACGATCTCGGTGTGGTCCGCCGTCGTGCTCCTCGTGGTGGGTTTCGGTGCCGCCGTCGTGGCCACGGCACGACCCACGGGTCTGCCCACGCTCGATCGCCGGTCCGAAGCCGCTGCGCCGCAGGACATCATGATCTGCGTCGGCGCCCCGGTCTCCGATTCCCCGGTCAACGCGACGCTGCAGTTCTTCGCCGATGCGGCCCGGGAATACCGCACCGAGCGGATCGGGCTGACGTCTGCCAATCGCCGTGTCGTCCCGTTGACCCGGGACTATCAGTACGTGGCCGCGGAGTTCACCGCCTATGGTCGGCAGATCAAGCGCAGCGACGCCAGACCGTTCGTCGCGCCCGTCCGCTACACCGGCTACACCCCGAACATCGAAGACCTCCTCGCGCTGTGCATGACCGGGTTCCCGCCGGCCGCAAAGGGCACTGCGACGCGCAGGTCACTCATCTACGTCGGGCCAGACGCTTCGAGCGGAGAGGCCGGCCGGCTGTTCGACGGCGCCGCGCTTCGAGACCTGGCTGCCACCAGCAAGATCCAGGTGAACGCACTCATCGTCGGCGCCGATGGGGGCACCGTTTCCGGCCTCGTGCACGACACCGGCGGCAGGTCGCACCCTGCCACTGATATCGGTGCGTCGTTGCGCGACATCACCCGCCATCCGCCCCCGGCCGATCGGACGAACGTCGCCGCCACACCGACAGAGACTCCGGACATCGCACTCGTGGTCGCCCTGCTCGCCGCCTGCGGTGCCGCATGGTGGCGACGGCGAAGCACCGAACACACCGGTTGGCGGACGTGGCGCTGGGCCGGATTCGGCCTGACCGTGGTGCTGTTGATCGGCGCCGGCACGCGCCCGGCGATCGGGGCGACACCCCCGCCGCCCCAGACCGCAGGCGCGCTCGAGCCGAATGTCTTCCTGGTCGTCGACCGCTCGGCGGACATGGCGGCACCGGGACCCGACGGCCGCTCACGCGCGGCCGAGGCGAGTGCCGACATCGCGCAACTGATCGACCGCTATCCGACCGCGCGGTTCGCCGTCGTCGGATTCGCGTCCGGCCCAGCAGTGGAATGGCCGCTCTCGGCCGACGCGTGGAGTCTGAAGCCGGTCGCGACGGCTCCCATCACCTACCCCACGCCGGAACCGGCGCATACCGACGCCGGCGCGGCAAGTACGGTGCTGCGCTACCAGCTGCTCAGCGCAGCCCAGCAATACCCTGACGCCAAGAGCCTCGTGTATTACCTCGGCGCGGGGACACCGGAATCCGCCACTCCGCAAAGGGAATTCGATCTACCGGAAGGCGTGGTCGCGGGCGGGGCGGTGATCGGTTACGGCGACGACGCGGTCCCCTCGCTACGGGCCGTTGCCGAGCAGATCGGGGTGCCGTACGTGCCGCGGCCCGCGGCTGGGCTGCCGCCCGAGGCGCTCACCGACGTCGCCCGCCCCGTCCAATCGCCCGTCGGCTCGGGTCACAGTGGAACGGAACTCTATTGGGCGCTCTCAGGGCTGGCCGCCGTGCTGCTTCTCATCGAACTGTTCCTGACGTTGCGAGAAGCGGCCCGCACCCGACTGGACCGGGTACGACTGTGAACACCGACCGACGAAAGCTGCGTCGCCGACTGCTCCTGGGCTCGGCGCCCGTCGTCGCCGCGGTGCTGATCCTCGCCGCGAAGCTGGCATCTGTCGCCGTGGTCGGCGACTCGGCGGTCACCGACTACGCGAATCGGGACACCGCCGCGCTGTCCGACGACGTCGCAATCCTGCGGCAGTTCAACGTGATCGAACCGAACCGGACGTCGTACGCCGGCGGAAGCCTCGCGGTACTGCAGCACCGGCTCGGCGATGCCGACCGCGAATTCGGCCGCGCCCTGGCGCAGACCCCGGCCGACCGGTCGTGCCCGGTCCGGGTCAACCTCGAGCTGATCCGCGAAACCCTCGGCGATCAAGCCGCCGCAGCGGGCGACCGCGACGCGGCCGTCCGGCAGTACACCGCCGCCAGGGATGTGGTCACGCACGCGCCCGCCGACTGTTTCGCGGGCAACGCCGACCCCGATGCGCAGCGGCGCCGGATCCGCGCAGAGGCCCTGCCCCGGCTGGACGCCAAGCTCGCCGAGGCCGGCCCGCCGCCGGCCGCGCCGCCCCCACCCCCTCCGGCAGCACCGCCCCCGGCGCCGCCGCCCGCGGCCGGGGATGCCACGTCGACCCTTCCGCCACCGCTGCCCCCGCCGGACGGCGCCGACCCGATGCAAGGGCTGCAACAGATCCTGCGCGACGCGGCACGGTGACATCGGCAGGTGTGCCCGCGGTGACGTCTGGGTATGCACCATCGATGAGTGACACCGCTCTGTTGATCATCGACATGTTCAACGACTACCGGCACGAAGACGGTGAGGAACTTGCGGCCAATGTCGCCGAGATTCTCGATCCGTTGCACCGGCTGCTGACGGCGGCCCGATCACACCATGGTGTGGACGTCCTGTACGTCAACGACAACCATGAAGATTTCAGCGTCGGCGGCGAAGGCATCGTCGACGTCGCGTTGTCCGGGAGCCACCCCGAGCTCGTCAAGCCGCTGGTCCCGACACAGGGCAGCACCTTCCTGACCAAGGTGCGGCACAGCGTCTTCTACGCCACCGCCCTCGACTACCTGCTGCGGCAGCGTGGCGTCACCAGGCTGATCCTGACGGGTCAGGTCACCGAACAGTGCATTCTCTACAGCGCCCTCGACGGATACCTGCGGCACTACGACGTCATCGTCCCACCCGACGCGGTCGCGCACATCGACCCGCAACTCGGTGACGCGGCGCTGAAGATGATGCGGCGCAACATGGGCGCCGAGATCACCGAATCCACGCGGTGTCTGCCCTGACGCGTCGAGCGCGCGTGTACCGACCGTGACACCGGGTATGCGCCCTGTGTGAACACGACACCACCGATAACCCCCATGGACACCGTGGCCGAAGTTGCGGCGCGTCTGCGCGTGGATTCGATCCGGTCCAGCACCAGTGCCGGATCCGGTCACCCCACGTCGAGCATGTCAGCCGCGGATCTCGTCGCCGTGCTGATCACCCGTCACCTGCGCTATGACTGGCGCGATCCGGCCGCCGTCACCAACGACCATCTCATCTTCTCGAAGGGCCACGCGTCACCGCTGTTGTATTCGGCCTTCGCGGCCGTCGGCGCGATCACCGACGAAGAACTGGTCGACGGCTACCGCAGGTTCGGGCAGCGCCTGCAAGGTCACCCCACACCGGTACTGCCGTGGGTGGACGTCGCGACAGGCTCGCTCGGCCAGGGACTGCCCGACGGCGTCGGACTCGCGCTGGCCGGGAAGTACCTCGACGGCCTTCCGTACCGGGTGTGGGTGCTGTGCGGTGACAGCGAGATGGCCGAAGGCTCCATGTGGGAAGCGCTCGACAAGGCGTCCTACTACAAGCTGGACAACCTGGTCGCCCTCATTGATGTGAACAGGCTGGGACAGCGGGGCCCGACAGACCTCGGCTGGAACGTCGCGGCCTACGAGCGGCGCTGTCAGGCTTTCGGCGCCCGGACGGTCGTCATCGACGGCCACGACCTCAACGCGATCGATGAAGCCATGGCCGGCGTCGAGACTGCGGAAGCAGTGGACCGCCCGACGGTGATCATCGCCAAAACCATCAAGGGCAAAGGGTTCTCGGAGGTGGAGGACAGCCCGGACTGGCACGGCAAACCGTTGCCCGACGACATGGCCGAACGGGCCATTGCCGAACTCGGTGGCCGGCGCCGATTGATCGTGCGCAGCCTCGAGCCACCGACGCCCGCTCCGGCAGAGGAATGGCGGGCGGCCGAGCCCGTCGACCTCCCCACCTACGAACTCGGTGCGGACATCGCCACGCGAAAGGCCTACGGTGACGCGCTGGTGTCGGTCGGCAGTCGCAACCGGCACGTGGTCGCACTCGACGGTGAGGTCGGAAATTCCACCCACGCAGGCGAATTCGCGCGGGCATTCCCCGACCGCTACTTCGAGATGTTCATCGCCGAACAGCAGCTCGTGGCCGCGGCGACGGGCCTGAGTGTCCGCGGATACATTCCGTTCGCCTCCACGTTCGCCGCGTTCCTGACGCGCGCCTACGACTTCATCCGTATGGGCGCGATCTCGAACGCGAATGTGAAACTTGTCGGCTCCCATGCCGGCGTCGAAATCGGCGCGGACGGCCCATCGCAGATGGCACTCGAGGACGTGGCGATGATGCGCGCCGTCCACGATGCCGTCGTGCTGTACCCGAGTGACGCCACCAGCACCGTGGCACTCCTGCAATCGATGGCCGAGACACCGGGAATCTGTTACCTGCGCACCACGCGCGGCGCCTACCCGGTGCTGTACGACGCCACCGAGGAGTTTCCGGTGGGCGGCGCCAAGCTCCTGCGCGTATCCGATCACGATGACGTCACCTTGATCGGTGCCGGTGTGACGGTGCACGAATGCCTCAGCGCCGCAAACGAACTCGCCGGGAAGGGCATCACCGCGCGGGTCATCGACTGTTACTCGATCAAACCGCTCGACGCCGCCACCGTCGCCGCAGCCGTCGCCGCCACCGGTGGCCGCGTCGTCGTCGCCGAGGACCACCACCCCGAGGGCGGTCTCGCGTCGGCGGTTCTCGATGCGCTCGTCGCTCACGATCTTGCCGACATCCGCCTCGCGCATCTGGCAGTCCGCGGCATGCCCGGTTCCGGCACGACACGCGAGCTGCTCGCCTGGGCGGGCATCGACGCGGACCGCATCCGGGAAGCCGCGACGACGTTGATCGCCAAGAGCGTTGTCGACAGCACGCCGCGCTGAAGTTCGGGCTTGCGACAATGGACGCATGGTCGAGCAGAGCCTGTGGATGCAGAAAGTCGAAGCCGATCCCGGCCACTCGCAGTGGTACATCGAACGGTTCCGGGCGCTCGCCCGCGCCGGTGAGGATCTCGTCGGTGAAGCCCGCCTGATCGACGCGATGGCTGCCCGCGGCTCGCGAATCCTCGACGCCGGCTGCGGCCCCGGCCGCATCGGCGGCTACCTTGCCGCGGCCGGGCACGAGGTGGTCGGGGTGGACGTCGACCCCGCTCTCATCGCGGCCGCCGAAGAGGATCACCCCGGACCGCGCTGGCTGGTGGGCGACCTCGCCGAACTCGACCTGCCGGCCCGCGGCATTCCGGAGCCGTTCGACCTGATCGTGTCGGCCGGCAACGTGATGACGTTCGTCGCCCCGAGCACCCGCGTGCAGGTGCTCTCCCGGCTCCGCGCCCACCTCGCCGACAACGGCCGTGTGGTCATCGGGTTCGGCGCCGGCCGCGATTACGAATTCAATCAGTTCTTCCAGGACGCCAGCCGAGCCGGCCTCACCCCGGATCTGTTGCTCTCCACCTGGGATCTGCGGGTGTTCACCGACAAATCCGACTTCCTGGTCGCAGTCCTCATCCCGATCCCGCCCGGGTAGCGTGACACCGGTGAACCTCTCTCGCGTGTCCTCCTCCGTTGCCCTGACCGCCTGCGCCGCCTCCCTCACCGTAGCCCTCACCGCATGTGGCTCGGACGAGAAGCCACCGGCGGCGACCACGACGCAGGCGCCGTTGGTGACCACGACCCCGAGCGCGGCGACCGCCCTCGACAACTCCTCGACCGCCGCGGCCCGCACCTGCCCGACGGCAGAAGGACAGGCCGGCTCGCCCGAGTGGACGCTGAGCGGCGCCACCGGCAGCGTTGCCGTCACCGGATCCACGGACACCGCGGCTCCGGTCGTCAGCGTCAAGGGCCCGTTCAGCGTGAACCAGACCCAGGTGCAGACGCTCAAGGCCGGCACCGGACCCGTCGTCCCCGACACCGCGACGGTCTCGGTCTGCTACGCGGGCTTCAACGGGCGTGACGGATCGAAGTTCGACAGCGCCTATGACCGCGGCGCCCCGGCCACCTTCTCCCTCCTGCGCGTCGTGCCCGGTTTCCAGAAGGCCATCGCGGGACAGAAGGTCGGCTCCACCGTCGCCGTCGCGATGACGTCGGCCGACGGCTACCCCGACGGCCAGCCGAGCGCGGGCATCGAGAAGGGTGACTCGCTGGTCTTCGCGATCAAGATCCTCGACGTGTCGAACTGACCGTCATGCTGCGGCGGTGCGGCGAACCTGTTATCAAGAACTTGGTTCATCGTTACCGCGAAACACCGTCGAGCAAAGGTGGCCCCGACCTCAACTGACGCCACAATAGAAGTGTTGGAGTGCCGCGCTGGGGAGGACAGCGCAGCACGACAGCGCAGCATGTCAGTAGGTCGCCGCTGCCGCGACGGGAGGATATATGCGCAGCTCTGCCGGCACCGTCACCGTCGTCATGGTCGCGGTTCTGACCGCCGGATGTGGTAGCACCGCCGGTACCCCCGTGCCGGTGACCACGCCGCCGATGGTGGCCCGGCCCCTCGTCGAACGCGAACTGGACGGTCTGCTGCTCAACCCCGACCAGGTCAACGCGACCATGGGGTCGGCCGCCATGACGGTGCTCAGCGCTCAGTCCACGATGTCGGACAACAGCGCCACGATGGCACCGCCGGAGTGCCTCGTCATCGACGGCGCCGCGGAAGCCGCGGTGTACGCGGGCAGCGGCTTCTGGGCCGAGCGCGAGCAGAGCATGAACGACGGGGACAAGTTCACCCACTACCTCAAGCAGGCTGTCGTCCTGTTTCCGACGCAGGACAAGGCGCAGGAGTTCTTCAACACGCAAGCGCAGCTATGGCCGGCGTGCAAGCAGTACACGCACACGCAGAGTCAGTCGCAGTGGTCGGTCGGGCCGATCACCAACGCGCACGACACCCTCAGCGTCGTCGCGACAGAACAAGACGCGGCCGCACCCGGATGGGCATGCGGCCGCGCCTTGGCACACAAGAACAACGTCATCATCGACATCAACACGTGCAGTCCCAATCCGGCGGACACGGCGGTCCAGATCGCCACCCAGATCGGCACCAACGTCGCGGCACGATGGTGACCGCGGTGGTTACCCGCCGTTGGTGACCGGGTTCGACGTCAGCGGGATGAACCCGTCGTTGATCCAGACGCCCCACCGGCCGCCCCAGGCCGAGGTCCACACGACGGGCTGACCGTCCCACACCTCAGCCGGCTTCTTCGGGGCCCACGGCGGAACCTCCTCGCCCAGCCCGGGCGCCGGTGGCGGCGGCTGCGCAGCAGCCAGCGGCATACCGAAGCCGAGCGCGGCCGCGGCGAGCGAACCCGCGACGGCGGCGGCGGACAAGGTCTTCTTGATCGAGGTCATGCACACGCTCCCCTGCGTAGACTGCGATTACTTAGCGTATGTAATCACATTACGCCGTCGAGTCAGTGCGATGGGGTCGGCGCGAATCCGGCAGCCGGCGGCGGCGCGCCGGGACCACCCGGCGCCGGCGTGGCCGGCGCCGCACCCGGGGCGTCGTAGTACCCGGGCGGCGGTGGGCCGTTCAGCGGGTAGTAGCCCGGAGGCAGCGCCGGTCCACCGGTCTTGGGCCCGGTGTCGACGATCGGGTTCGACGACGCCGGATCGGTCAGTGAAATGAACCCTGGTGGCAGCTTGGGCGCCGGCCCCGCACCGGGCGGTGGTCCGGGTGCCTCCTCGGGCGGCATGGTGAGCGCCTCGATCGGGTTGCCGCTGTGGAACGTGTGCCAGATGTCCCGGAGATAGCCGAGCTGACCCGGCGTACTACCGGCGCCGTACTGCGGGTTCTCGATCTCGGGGACCGTCGGAGCGCCGATCGGAGGCGCGGCCACCGGGCCGCTGGGACCGCTCGCAGGCTCCACGACGGGCTGGCCGGGTGCGGGTGTCGTCGGTGTGGCCGGGTCCGCCGCAGCCGGACCGGCCGCCGCGAGCGCACCGGCCAGCAGCACACCGCCGACTATCACCGGCGCGTGGAAACGCTGTCGCTCGGTCTTCAAATGCTCGTCCGTCCTTTCAACCGGCGTCCGTAACGGGTCAGGCTATCGCGTGTACCGGCCTCCGTCATCTCGTTCGGGCCTGAAAAGCCCGGTACGCCGACCTGATTTCCGCGACCCGCGCCGCAGCGATCCCCCACGGTTTGTCGACCCCGACGCGTTCGTCGAGGTCCCACAGCACACAGTCCTCATCCGGTCCGGCGACTTTTTCCCACGCGATGACCGTCCGCCGGAGTTGCTCGTGCATCGGCTCCGACACGGCGCCGGCGGGCGCCCCGCCTTCGGGATGATGGTGCAGGAACCGGCCGTAGGCCGTGTCACAGAAGGCCGAATACCTTGCGGTACAGAGGATCAGCCCGTGCCAGGCCTCGTCGACGGCGTGCGACGGCATGCCGATCACCTGACCGTCGCGCATGGCCACCCCGCAACACCGCAACCACTGCCGCAGGCCCTCCGTCACGAGATCCCGTGGCTGCCAAGGGCACGTCTTGTACACCGCGTCCGGCAACTCGAGCTCTGCCACCGCGGCGTTCATCCGGTCCAGCGGCCCCTGACGCGTGAATCGCACCCTGCAACTCTATGTCGCGGTCGGCAAGTCGAGATCGGCCATCGCGGCCCGTCGCCGCGCTTCCCAGCGCCGCAGCGCCACCCGGCACGGCTCCTCCAGCAGCGCGTAACTCACCGCGGCCACCGCGAAGCCGAACGTCGTCGTCAGGACCATCACGACCGGCAGCGCACCGGGGAACGTCGTCTGCCCGATCATGGCGAGCACCATGTCGAGGGCGGCGAGGTGCCAGAGAAACAGACCGTACGACCAGCGGCCGAGCGTCACCATCGGGGCGCTGGCCAGCACCCGGTGCGGGCTGTCCGGGGTGTCCAGGACCAGCGGCGCCAGCAGCGCGCCGGCAATGACCGCCCCCAGTGCCGTCCGCACGATGAACTGGCCGAGGGTCGCGTGCTGGTGCCCGGCCGGCATCGCCAACGGTGAGGCCGCCACCACGAATGCGACGACCGCCACCGCCATCAGGGTCGAGCGTTGCCGGGCCAACCGGTGCGCCCAGCCGTACGGCCGGAACATCCACTCCGCCAACAACATCCCCACGGCGAACCACGAGGCGTAGGCCGGTAGCCAGTTGAGCGGATTGGCGCCGTGATACGCCGGGATCGGCAGATAACCCCAGCCGAAACTCAGCAGCGCCACTCCGGTGATGACCGGAATTCGCAGCCGCAGCGACAGTTTCGCGACCAGGAGCGCCAACAGGGGCACCACGAGATAGAAGGCCATCTCGACCGACAGGCTCCACATCTGCGTGAGCCCGGCGATCAGCGTCTTGGGGACGAAGACCTGCGTCAGGGTCAGATTCGCGATCCAGACCGCCCGGTCCGCGCCGTGCGCGTCGGGCAACAGGGTCAGCACCGCGACCACCGTCAGCAGATACGCCGGCATGATCCGGACCAGCCGGGAGCGGTAGTACGGCGCCACCTCGGGTTCGGCCCGCAGCCCGTGCGCCGCGGCGGCGTGCGGGCGCCACAGCAGGAAGCCCGACAACGCGAAGAACACGGCCACCGACAGGTCGAAGCGGGCCAGCAACCGGCCGACGACACCGTCGGTGTATCCCGTCTGCAATGCCACGTGCGTGAGCACGACCCCCAGTGCCGCGGCCGCCCGCAGGCCCTCGACCGCAGGCAGGAACCCGCGAGTGCCGCTGACGGGCTCGGGGGCCGGGGTGGTCATGCGCCCAGTGTGCCCGAGAAGTTCGCTCAGCTACCGAAAAGGCCCGCATCGACGACCCGGATGACCGGTGCGCCGTCCTCGTCGGAGGCGGCCAGGTCGACCTCCACGTCGATTCCCCAGTCATGGTCGTGCGCCGGATCGTCCAGGATCTGCCGGACACGCCACACGTCGGGCGCACGGTCGAAGATCAACATGGACGGCCCGCGGGCATCCGCCCCGGTGCCGATGTCGTCGTGCTCGGCAAAGTACTGCTCCCCCACGGCCTCCCACCGCGGTGCCGTCCACCCGGATGCGGCGTCGAGGGCTCCCAGCTCGTCCCAGCGCCGGCGCGCCCACAGCTCCACCCGCCGGAACAGGGCATTACGGACCATCGCGGTGAAGGCCCGCTCGTTGCCGGTCAGCGGCCGCACGGGCGCCATCACCGCCACCTCGTCGACCTGGTCGGCGCTGGTCAGTTGCTCCCATTCGTCGAGCAGGCTCGAATCGACTTGGCGCACAAGCTCGCCCAACCACTCCACGATGTCGGTGAGCTCATCGGTGCGAGCAGCCGCCGGCACCCCGGAGCGCAGCGCCTTGAAGGCGTCGGACAGATAGCGCAGCACCGCGCCCTCGGTGCGGGTCAGCCCGTAGGCACTGACGTACTCCTTGAACGTCAGGCCCTGCTCCCACATCTCGCGCACGACGGACTTCGGCGCAGGGTGCCCGTCGGCCGCCCACGGGTTGGTTCGGCAGTACACCTCGAAGCAGTGCGTCAGCAGCTCGTCGAGCGGCCGGGGGTAGGTGATGTCGTCGAGCAGTTCGATGCGCTCGTCATATTCGATGCCTTCGGCCTTCATCGCCGCGACGGCCTCACCCCGGGCCTTCTTCTGCTGCGCCGCGAGGATTTGGCGTGGGTCCTCGAGCGTCGCCTCGATCACCGAAACCACATCGCGCGCAAACGTTTCCGAGTCCGGGTCGAGCAGCTCGACGGCCGCGAGCGCGAACGTCGACAACGGCTGGTTCAGCGCGAAATCCGGCGGCAGGTCCACCGTGAGGCGGTACCGGCGCCCGTCCAGTTCCGGCTCGGCCAGGCGTTCCAGTACCCCGGCCTGCAGCAGCGAACGGGCGATGCCGACCGCCTCGCGGATGTGTCGCAGCTGCCTCTTGCGCGGCTCATGGTTCTCACTGAGCAACCGGCGCATGGCCAGGCAGGGATCACCGGGACGGTCGACGACGTCGAGGATCATCGCCGTGGACACCCGCATGTTGCTCGTGAGCGCCTCCGGCGCCGCCTCGACGAGGCGCGTCATGGTGTTCTCACCCCAGGGGACCATGCCCTCGGGTGCCTTGCGGCGCACCAGCTTTCGGCGCTTTTTCGGGTCGTCGGCGACCTTGGCGAACTGCTTGAGGTTCTCGACCTCGTGCTCGGGCGCCTGCACGACGACGGTGCCCGCGGTGTCGTAGCCGGCCCGCCCGGCACGGCCGGCGATCTGGTGGAACTCGCGGGCATTGAGCAGCCGAGTACGGGTGCCGTCGTACTTCGACAACGCCGAGAAGACGACGGTGCGGATCGGCACGTTGATGCCCACACCGAGCGTGTCGGTGCCGCAGATGACCTTCAGCAGCCCGGCCTGCGCGAGCTGTTCCACCAGCCGCCGGTACTTGGGCAGCATGCCGGCGTGGTGCACACCGATGCCGTGGCGCACCAGCCGCGACAGCGTCGAGCCGAACGCCGTCGTGAAACGGAAGCCGCCGATGTGGTCGGCGATGGCGGCCTTCTCCTCCTTGGTACTCACGTTGACGCTCATCAGCGCCTGCGCCCGCTCCAGCGCCGCCGCCTGCGTGAAATGGACGACGTAGATCGGTGACTGTTTGGTCTGCAACAGGTCGGCGATGGTCTCGTGCATCGCGGTCGTCGCATAGCTGTAGAACAGCGGCACCGGGCGTTCGGCGCCGGCCACCAGCGCGGTCGGGCGGCCGGTACGCCGGGTGAGGTCCTCGCGCAACACGGTCACGTCGCCGAGCGTCGCCGACATCAACAGGAACTGCGCCCTGGGCAATTCGAGCAGCGGCACCTGCCACGCCCAGCCGCGGTCGGGGTCGCCGTAGAAATGGAACTCGTCCATCACCACCAGACCGATGTCCGCGTCGGCGCCTTCCCGCAGCGCGATGTTCGCAAGGATCTCGGCCGTGCACGCGATGATCGGCGCACTGGCGTTGACCGCCGCGTCGCCGGTGAGCATGCCCACGTTCGCGGCGCCGAACACGTCGCACAGGGCGAAGAACTTCTCGCTGACCAAGGCCTTGATCGGCGCGGTGTAGTAGCTGCGCCGGTTCGCCGCGAGCGCGAAGTACACCCCGCCCGTGGCCACCAGCGACTTGCCGGAACCGGTCGGCGTCGCCAGGACGACGTTGGCGCCGCTGACCAACTCGATGAGCGCCTCCTCCTGCGCCGGGTACAGCGCCGTCCCCGCCGCCTCGGCCCACTCGGCGAACGCCGCGAGCAGTTCGTCGGGGTCAGCGCCCGTCGCGCGCAGCGCGGACAGGTCGGCGGGGTCGTCCAGGAGGGATATGCGGGGTGCCATCGTGGACACCAGCCTGCCCGATCACCGGACGCGCGTCAGCGGCGGGCAGGCTGCGCGCAGGCAAGATGGCTCGTGTGACGTGGTTGATCCCCGACGCGCTCATCGTGGCGCTGTCCCCCATGGCGGTCCTGCCGCCGGTGCTGCTCCTGCTGTACTCGGACCGGCCCCGCAGCACCGGCCTGACCTACCTGGGCGGGTGGCTCGCCGGGATGGCGGCCGTCATCAGCACGGTGGTGCTGGTATCGCCCGTCGGCCGGTCGCACGCCGCCGCGACCAGTTCGCGGTTGCAGCTCGGCATCGGCATCGCGCTGATCGTGCTCGGTGTCGTCACGTGGCTGCGGCGCACGCACTACGCGCAGGCGACCGGCTGGCTGACGCGGCTGCAGTCCGCCTCGCCGCTGGTCACCGGCGTCACCGGGCTGGTCTTCGCCGTCGCGAACCCGAAGTTCATCCTGGCGTGCGTCGCCGGCGGCGTGGCTATCGACGCGCTGCTGACCGCGCCTGTCGAAAAGGCCGGTGCCGTGGGCTTTTTCGTCGTACTGGCCGGCTCCACCACCGCCGCACCGATCCTGGCGCACCTGGTGGCCGCGCGGTACGCCGAGAAGGGCCTGGAGCGGATGCGCCACTGGGTGCAGGAACACACCGCCGCGATCACCGCCGTGACACTGACGGCCGTCGGCACGCTCCTGGTCGTGGTGGCCGGAATCCCCACCGCCGCAGCCGATCAGGTCGCCCGGCTCCGCCCCGTCGTGCTCGAACGGTTCGACCACGACCCCGTCGCGTTCACCGAGGGCATGTTCGTCGACGGACCGACGCTGTACGAGAGCACGGGCCTCGAAGGAAAGTCCGAGCTGCGCGAACTCGACGCCGACACCGGACAGCTGCGGCGCGCGGTCCCGCTGCCGCCGGCCTATTTCGGCGAGGGCATCGCCGATGCCGGCCCGCACCTGTGGCAGCTGACGTACGAGAACGGCGTCGCCATCGAATGGGACAAGGCCACGCTGACGATGCTGCGCGAGGTCCCGCTCGACGGTCAGGGCTGGGGCCTGTGCCGCACCGGTGACCGGCTGGTCCGCAGCGACGGATCCGCGGTCCTGCGCTTCCACCGTCTCGACGACATGCGGGAAACAGGCACCCTCGCCGTGACCTACAACGGAATTCAGGTCACCGGACTCAACAGCCTCGACTGCGCCGGAAACCGGATCTGGGCCAACGTGTTCCCGACCGACCAGATCATCGAGATCGACGCCAACACGGGCGTCGTCACCGCCGTCGTCTATGCCACCGGCCTGCGCGACGCCGCCTGGCAGGGCGACATCGGCGTCCTCAACGGCATCGCGCATCTCGGCGGCGCCGGCGGCAATGGGCAGTTCCTGGTCACGGGCAAGTACTGGCCGGCGGTCTACCGGGTGCGGTTCGAACCGGCGACACCGGCGGAAATTCAGGTGCGCTGACGACTGCCGGATGTGACGATCAGCGCCATGCCGAGTTCACTGATCGAGGTCCGACGTCAGTACAGCCAGCCCGAAGAGGTCGCCCTCATCGATGCCGTCCACGCGGCACTGGTCGCCGCGTTCCAGATCCCGGTCGGCGACAAGCACGTCCGGCTCCTGGTCCATGAGCCGCACCGGTTTTCGCACGCGCCGCATCTCGCGCATCCCGAGCGGTACACCCTGGTGACCATCGACTGTTTCGCCGGCCGGTCGGTGGACGCCAAGCGCGCGCTGTACCGCGAGATCACGGGCCGCCTCGGCGCCTTCGACATCCCCGCCGACCACATCACGATCCTGCTGCGCGAGAGTGCGCTCGAGAACTGGGGCGTCCGCGGCGGACAGGCCGCCTGCGACGTCAACCTCGGCTTCGATGTGAATGTCTGATCGCGTATTCACGGCAGCCCCGCGGCGATAGGCTCGGAGAGCTCATCGGAAACCAGCTCAGCAAGGAGCAGTCCATGACTCTCGAAGCAGTGGCGACGTCGTTCGAGCAGAACGTCGCCGACGTGCAGGAGTATTTCGACAGCCCGCGTTTCGACGGCATCACGCGGCTCTACACCGCGCGTCAGGTCGTCGAACAACGCGGCACCATCCCGTCCGACTATCCGGTGGCCCGGCAGGCCGCCGAAGCGTTCTATCCGCGGCTGCGCGAACTGTTCGCGCAGAAGAAGAGCATCACGACGTTCGGGCCGTACTCCCCCGGCCAGGCGGTGGTGATGAAGCGGATCGGCATCGAGGGCATCTACCTCGGTGGCTGGGCCACCTCGGCCAAGGGCTCCATCAGCGAGGACCCCGGGCCCGACCTGGCCAGCTACCCGCTGAGCCAGGTGCCCGACGAAGCCGCCGGGCTGGTGCGGGCGCTGCTGACCGCGGACCGCAACCAGCAGTACCTGCGCCTGCAGATGACCGAGGAACAGCGCGCAGCCACCCCCGCGATCGACTACCGGCCGTTCATCATCGCCGACGCCGACACCGGTCACGGTGGAGATGCTCACGTACGCAACCTGATTCGCCGTTTTGTCGAGTCGGGAGTGCCTGGCTACCACATCGAGGACCAGCGGCCCGGTACCAAGAAATGCGGCCACCAGGGTGGCAAGGTGCTGGTGCCGTCGGATGAACAACTCAAGCGCCTCAACACCGCGCGCTTCCAGCTGGACATGATGGGCGTGCCGGGAATCATCGTCGCGCGCACCGACGCCGAGGCCGCGAACCTCATCGACAGCGCCGCCGACGAGCGCGACCAGCCGTTCCTGCTGGGCGCCACCAACCTGAACATCCCGTCCTACAAATCCTGTTTCCTGGCGATGGTGCGCCGCTTCCACGACAAGGGCGTCACCGACCTGCGCGGGCACCTGCTGTACGCGTTGCCCGAGGGCCAGTACGCGGCCGCCGACGCCTGGCTGGACAGCCACGGCATCGCGGGCCTCATCGACGAGGCGGCCGCGGCCTGGGACCAGAATTCCGGGCAGTCGGTCGACGCGGTGTTCGACAAGGTCGAGTCGAAGTTCGTCGAGGCGTGGCAGGCGGATTCGGGCCTGAACACTTACTGCGAAGCCGTGGCCGAAGTGCTGCAGTTCCGGGCCAAGGAGGGTGAGGCCACCACGGTGAGCCCCGAGGAGTGGCGCAAGTTCGCGGCCCGCGCGTCGCTGTATGCGGCGCGGGAGAAGGCCCGTGAGCTGGGCGCCGACGTGGCGTGGGACTGTGAGCTCGCCAAGACCCCGGAGGGCTACTACCAGGTGCGCGGCGGCATCCCGTACGCGATCGCGAAATCCCTTGCGGCCGCGCCGTTCGCGGACATCCTGTGGATGGAGACGAAAACCGCGGACCTGGCCGACGCCCGGGAGTTCGCGGAGGCCATCCACGCCGAATTCCCGGACCAGATGCTGGCGTACAACCTGTCGCCGTCGTTCAACTGGGACACCACCGGCATGACCGATGACGAAATGCGGGCGTTCCCAGAGGAACTCGGCAAGATGGGGTTCGTCTTCAACTTCATCACCTACGGCGGCCACCAGGTGGACGGTGTGGCGTGCGAGGAGTTCGCGACATCCCTGCGGCAGGAGGGCATGCTGGCCCTGGCGCGCCTGCAACGCAAGATGCGGCTCGTCGAATCTCCCTACCGCACACCGCAAACGCTCGTCGGCGGTCCGCGCAGCGATGCCGCGCTGGCCGCGTCGTCGGGGCGGACCGCGACCACCAAGGCGATGGGCGCCGGCTCCACGCAACACCAGCACCTGGTCCAGACCGAGGTGCCCAAGAAGCTCCTCGAAGAGTGGCTGGCGATGTGGAGCGATCACTACCAGATCGGCGAGAAGCTGCACGTACAGCTGCGGCCCCGTCGCGCCGGTTCCGACGTCCTGGATCTCGGCATCTACGGCAGCGGTGACGAGCCGCTGGCCAACGTCGTCGTCGACCCGATCAAGGACCGCTACGGCCGCAACATCCTCACGGTGCGCGACCAGAACACCTTCGCCGAGAAGCTGCGGCAGAAGCGCCTGATGGATCTGATCCACGTGTGGCTGATCCACCGGTTCAAGTCGGAGATCGTCTACTACGTGACACCGACGGAGGACAACATCTACCAGACCGAGAAGATGAAGTCCCACGGGCTGTTCAGCAACGTCTATCAGGAGGTCGGCGAGATCATCGTCGCCGATGTCAACAAGGCGCGGATCGACGAACTGCTGGCGCCGGACCGCGAGGCCCTCGGCCGCTTGATCCGCAAGGAGGACTAGCCGGTCGGGTCGCCACGGTTTCACGCCTGAGCCGTGGCGACCGCCGGTTCCTCTTCTGCCGCACCGAAAATCGCGATCGCGACCGCCCCGGCGACCGCGGTGGCGAAAGCGACCCCGACCAGCCATCCGAGCCCCGGCTTCGCCACATCGCCCAGCAACAGGACGCCGACCACGCCGGGAATCACCGTCTCCCCCATGACGAGTGCGGCGGCCACGCCGTTCACCGAACCGATCTGCAGTGCGACGGTGAACAGGTAGAAGCCACCGCCGCCGGCGACCACCACCGCCCACGCCGCCGGGTCGGAGAGCAACGCATGCCATTCGAACGGGTCGAGCCCGTGGGTGATCCGGACCGCGACCGCCATGGCGCCGTACAGGATGCCGGCGATCAGCCCGGCCGGCACCGCGGCCTTCTTGCCGAGCACCCGAACGAGCACCACCCCGAAGACGAAGATGAGCGCCGATGCCGCCAGCACGCTCCAGTGCATGTGCCGGCCCGGCACCTCGGTGCCGAGTTCACCGGCGCTGAAGCCCAGAATGCACAGTGCCACAAGGACTGTCGCGATCGCGGCCCAGTCCCGCGGGCGCAGGCGCACCCCGAGGACCAGCACGCTCAGGACGGCGGTCACCGCGAGGTTGGCACTCATGATGGTCTGCGACAGGAACAGTGGGATCAGCCGCGCCGACACCAGGCTGCCGAGGAAGCCCAGCCCGTCCAGCAGCATGCCGGCGAGGAACAGCGGCGCCAGGATCGCCGTGACGGTCGACCGGAACGTCGGTGCGGTGTCGGCAGCTTCGCCGTCGCGACGAGCCGCGCGGGACTGCAGCACCGATGCCGTGCCATAGCTGAAGCAGGCAACGAGGGCGGCGAGGATGCCGATCAGCATGGTGCGGCTCCGGCTCCGGCGAACCGAGAATTGGCGGACATCGGCCAATTGTAGGAAGCGGGCCGGCGCGGTCGCCTTCCTGCGCCGGCCGCACGACGCCAAACCGGGACCTACCACTTACGTCAGGCACAGCTGATCCACAACCTGCTGCCGTTCCATGGTCGGACAGTCCGCCACGAACGGAGACGATCGATCATGAAACACACCAAGATGATTGCCGGCCTGGCGATCACCGGCAGCCTCGGCGCCGGCCTCGTGACGCTGGGCACCGGCGTTGCCAGCGCCGACTGGGGTCCGCCACCGCCCCCGCCCGGACCCGGCTGGGGACCCCCGCCGCCGGACCACCACTGGGGCCCGCCGCCACCGGCATGGGGACCACCGCCACCACCTGCTTGGGGACCGCCGCCGCCCGGAAACCCGCCGGGTACCTGGAACGGCGGCTGGGAACCGGATGGCGGGGTGTGTCTGTTCGGCGCCTGCATCTGAGCAGCGCACCCGGAAACCGAAAGCCACCGCCTAAGGCGGGCACAGGCCATACATAGCTTGACTAACGAGAATGACTACAGACCGAGAAACAGCGAGCGCCGCAACGTTGTTGTAGCAATCGATTGAGTCGAGGAATGGAGTAGATCATGAAATCGATAAAATTCATTGTTGGTTTGGCTGTTGCGAGCGGCGTTGTCGCCGGAGCCGTCGGGCTGGGTGCGGGTACCGCGAGTGCGGATACCGGCATGGCGCCGGTCCCGGCGCGGTGGGGTCACGGCCCGGGCTGGAACGGTCCGGGACCCGGACCCGGCTGGGGTCCGCCGCCCCCGCCGGCCTGGGGCTGGAACCCGCCGGGCACGTGGAACGGCGGCTGGGAGCCTGACGGCGGATTCTGCATCTTCGGCGCCTGCATCTAGCTCAGCCCGCTTGCGGACGCGGCGCGGGCAGCTCCAGCAGGAGCCTCGCGCCGCCGAGCGGACTCTGCGTCAAAGACGCTGTGCCACCATGCAGTTCGGCCTGCTGGGCAACCAGTGCCAGACCGAGACCCGAACCCGAATGTGACGCGGTGGACCCGCGCGCGAACCGGTGGAACACCGCGTCACGTTCGTGTTCCGGTACGCCGGTGCCATTGTCGTCGATGGCGATCTGCACGCCGTCGTGCGAGCTGACGGCCGACAGCTGCACCCGGGTCGCACCACCGTGTTTGACGGCGTTGGCGATCGCGTTGTCGACAACCAGCCGGAGCCCGACGGGCAGCCCCAGCATCAGCACCGTCGGGGACGGTACGAGGGCGACGTTGAGGTCGGGGTAGACGCGCACCGCGTCGTGGGCGGCCCGGTCGAGCAGCTCGGTGATGTCGACGGGCACGAGATCGTCGGCCGTGGTGAGCTCGCCCTGGGCGAGCCGTTCCAGCGCCGTCAGCGTCGCCTCGATCCGGCTCTGGGTGCGCATGACGTCGCCGATCACCTCGGCACGCTGCTCCGCCTCGAGATCGAGCGTGGACAGTACCTCGAGGTTCGTGCGCATCGCGGTCAGCGGGGTGCGCAGTTCGTGCGATGCCACCGAGGCGAAGTCGCGGGCCGACTCCAGCGCGGCCTTGGTGCGTGCCTGTTCCTCGCCGATGCGGGCCAACATGCCCTCGACCGCCTCGGCGATCTCCACGGCTTCCGAGACGCCCCGCACGTGGACCTCTTCGGGCTTGGACTGGGAGTTGATCTGCCGGGCCTGCTGAGCGAGCTTGCGGAACGGGTTGATCATCACGAACCACATCGAGCCGCCGACCACGAACGTGCCGAGAATGACGCCGCTACAGATGGCCAGGATGCGGATGTGCAGGTTGCGGATCTGACGCTGGGCCTCGGCCAGCGGTGCGCCGAGCGCGATCGACGCCGAACCCGTGGTGACGGTGCGGACGCGGTACTCGACGCCATTGATCGTGGTGTTGGCATACCCGGCCTCGAACTGCGGCAGCACGATCTCCGGCGGCATCGAGACCGTGGCGGCGCCGATGCGGACGGTCTGCACCAGTGAGCCCTCGGATTGCGGCGTGCCGGTGGGCGTCTGCCGGGCGATGCTCAGCAGGGTGTTGACGTCGGGCAGGCTGCTCAGCGAGTCCAGCCGCCGATCGAGCTGGCTGTACTGGTCGTTGGTGACGCCGATCCACACCCAGGTTCCGATGATCAGCACCGTCGCGACCACCGACAACGCCGCGACGACGACGATGGCTCGCAACGACAAAGCCGGTATCGGTAATCGCAGCTGCACCAAGTCATCATGCCCGATACGAAAAAGCGGACGGGGCGCGTGCCCCTGGCACACACCCCGTCCGTCGAAGAGCTGGTGTTACTTGGCGGCGGCCAGCGCCGCGTCGTAGTCCGGTTCCTGGGCGATCTCGGGCACCAGTTCGGTGTACACGACATTGCCGTCGGCGCCGATCACCACGATGGCGCGGGCGAGCAGGCCGGCCATCGGGCCGTCGGCGATGGTGACGCCGTAGTCCTCACCGAAGCTGTCCCGGAACGCCGACGCGGTGGTGACGTTCTCGATGCCCTCGGCACCGCAGAAACGCTTCTGGGCGAACGGCAGGTCCTTGGACACGTTCACGACGGTGGCGCCGTCGGCGGCGGCCCGCTCGTTGAAGGTCCGCACGCTGGTGGCACACACCGGGGTGTCGACCGACGGAAAAATGTTGAACACCACGGACTTACCGCTGAACTGGTCGTTGGTCACCGGAGCCAGGTCGGCTCCGGTCAGGGCGAACGCCGGGGCCGCGGACCCGACAGCGGGCAGCTCGCCGACGGTGTTGATGGGGTTTCCACGCAGGGTTATCTGTGCCATACCCGACAGTCTGTCAAGACTGCGTCACGCGCGCAGCGCTGGGGTGCTGCTGTGCCCGCTACGCCTCGGATCGCAGTCAATATGTGGCTGAGATCCGAGGCATTGACGGTTATCCACAGCCGGGCAACCTGGGGTCTGGTGCCGACCCGCGCACTGCCGCGAAGATCGACGACGTGGATGACACGGGCCGAGCCGCCGACGCGGAGATCACCGCGGTTCTCGGCCGTCAGGCAGGTGTCATTTCGCGGCGACAGGTGCTCGGCGCCGGCCGGCACGACGCCTACATCCGGCGCATGCTGCGGCGCAAGGAATGGGCTCGTATGCACGACGGCGTGTACGTCGACCACACCGGATCGCCGAGTTGGCAGCAACGCGCCTGGGCTGCAGTGCTTTACGCCGCGCCGGCGGCGCTGTGTCTGGAGTCGGCGATGCAGCACGAAGGCCCGGTCGTCCACGTCGCGGTTGAGCGGAACCGGACCGCGCTGGTCGAGCCCGACGGAGTTCGCATCCATCACGTTGCCCACTTGGACCAGCGGGTGCTGTGGCACCTGGGACCACCGCGGCTCCGCTACGAGGAGGCCGCACTGGATGTCGCCTGCCGGGCTGCAGAATTCGATACGATCGCCATCCTGGCAGACGCCTGCCAGTCCCGACGGACCACAGCACAGCGACTGCTGGCAGTACTCGAGAGCCGACGGCGCGTGCCTCGCCGACGCTGGCTGCGGGCGATTCTGCTCGACATCTCAGAAGGCACGTGTTCGGTCCTCGAACAGCGCTACCTCGATCGCGTGGAGCGGGCGCACGGGTTACCCCGAGGCAGTCGTCAGAACAGGTCTTCGTCGTCGTCCGGTATTCGATACCGCGACGTCGAGTACGGGAAACGGCTGGTGGTAGAGCTCGACGGCAGGCTGTTCCACGACTCGGCGACCGCCCGGAACAACGACATCGAACGCGATCTGGATGCCGCGGTCGACGGCCGGTGGACGGTCCGACTCAGTTATCAGCAGGTATTCGACCGGCCATGTCAGACCGCAACGAAGATCGCACAGGTGCTGCGTCGGCGTGGGATCCCCGTGCGTGGTCATCCGTGCGGACCCGGGTGCGGATATCCCGCCGCCGATATCGCCGCTTGATCCGAATCCGTGCGCTTACGCCTCGGATCACAGTCAGCAGGTGACTGCGATCCGAGGCGCTGTCGGTGGTCGCAGCCGCTACTGCCACTCGATGATGCGGCTCAGGTATGGGTCCATGCCGTTGGTGCGCACCGGTCCCACAGTGACGGAGGGCTCGGTGCCCTCGATCATCTGGCCGTTGCCCACGAACAGGGCGACGCTCTGCGAGCCGGCCGGGCCGTAGAACAGCAGGTCGCCCGGCAGGGCCTGGTCGGCGGTGATCTTCCGGCCGACCTTGTACTGCTCACCCGACGACCGCGGCAGCTTGATGCCGACGCCGGCGAACGCGTACTGAACGAGGCCGGACGCATCGAAGCCCGGCGTGGTCGGCGCCGGCGTGATGGCGCTCGCGGTCGGCGATTGGCCGAACAGACCCGACAGGCCCGGGATGAGCGTGTTGGTCTGCGGAGCCGCCGCCGGCTGCGCGACACCCATCGGCTGCAGGCCGACCTGCGGAGCCGGCTGAGCCACCGGCGCAGCCGCGGTCGTGACGCTGGCCGGAGGCAGGCTGGGGCCGTTGGCGTTGCCACCGCCGTAGACGAACGGCACCCCGCGCTGCGACAGCGCGCGCTGGATGACGAAGTCGATGGCCTGTCGGTGGGTACCACCGGTCCAGGTGGTGTCGGCCGACGCGAGGGGCGCCGACACCAGCGGAGCCGCCACCGCCATGGGCGCCGCCAGCAGTGCCGCGCTCGCCACCGTCACAATGATCCGCCGCATCTCGGCCACCTCTCGTCGTGCGCCACCGGCACACGACGCTGCGTGGTCTACGCAGGGGTCGTGGCCCCGGTGGTCCCTCTCGTCACAAATTTCACTAACGTCACTTTTACCCCACGCGCGCGCCTTATCCCACATAAATGCAGGTCAGCGCGCGATCTTTATCGAAAATGTGATCGAAAGGTGATCCACGGTGACCGATTTCAGCGCTGGCGGTGACCCGGGCCACTCCCGGTCGAAGGAGCCGGACGGCACCTCTAGGCTTGCGCCATGGCAGCGATCCTGACGGTGAATCTGGCGGTCCCCCGACCGAGCCCCGACAAGGATCAGCTGAGCACCGGAATCGACAAACGCCCGACGTCCGAGCCGGTGCCCGTGCGCGCCCCCGGGCCCATGCACGGCGGTCTCGGCAGCGGTCTGGTCGGCGACACCATCGGCGACCAGCAGTTCCACGGCGGTGACGACCAGGCGGTGTACGCCTACGCCCGTGAAGACCTCGACGACTGGCAGGTCCGCCTCGACCGCGAGCTGGCCAACGGCTCGTTCGGCGAGAACCTCACCACCGCGGGGCTCGAGGTGAACGACGCCGTCATCGGCGAGCGCTGGCAAATCGGCGACGGCGGCCCGCTCCTGGAAGTGAGCCGGCCCCGCATCCCGTGCCGCACCTTCGCCGAGTGGCTCGAAATCCGGGGCTGGGTCAAGACTTTCACCGCCCAGGCCCTGCCCGGCGCCTACCTGCGCGTCGTGACGCCCGGGGTGCTGCGGGCCGGGGCATCGATCACGGTGGTCTCGCGTCCGCCGCACGACGTCACTGTCGCGATGGTGTTCCGCGCCCTGACCCTCGAGCCGGAGCTACTGCCGCGGCTGCTTCCGGCCGACGCGTTGCCGGAGGCCATCAAGGACCGCGTCCACCAGCGGGCGAGCCAGCGCTAATCGCGCAGCACGACGGCCGCCGCGAGTCCGGCGACGACCTGCAGCCCCACGATGACGGCGGCCACCGCCGACCACCCGGCGGTATCGAAGGCGATCCCGCCGACCCAGCCGATGACGCTCGAACCCGCGTAGTACGCCAGGTTGTACAGCGAGCCGGCCTGCGCCTTGCCCACGGTGGCCAACTGGCCGGTCCAACCCGAGGCGGTGGCATGCGCGCCGAAGAACCCCGCGGTGGCGACCAGCAGGCCGGCGAGGACCGCGATCACGTTGTGGCTCAGGGTGATCACCACACCCAGCCCCATCACCGCGACGCTGCCCAGCAGCACCGGGCGCCGGCCGTACCGGCTGGCCGCGGCCCCGGCCCACGCCGACGCCCAGGTGCCCGCCAGATAGGCCACGAACACCAGGCTGACGACGGTCTGCGGAAGGCCGAACGGCGCCGCGCTCAACCGGAAGCCGAGGAAGTTGTACATCGCGACGAACCCGCCCATGAGCAGGAAGCCCTGCAGATACAGCACCAGTTGCCTGGGGTTGCGCAGGTTGGCCGCCAATCGGTGCGCCAGGGAGCCCTCGGTCTCCTCGTCGGCCGGGACGAATCCCCGAGGTTCGGGGGCCAGCCGCATGAAGCCGACAGCTGCTGCGCTGCAGAGCAATCCGACGACGAACATGGCCCACCGCCAGTCGGTGAATTCGGCCACCGGGGCGGCCACCAGCCGGCCGAGCAATCCGCCGATCGTGGTGCCGGCGACGTAGGTACCCGCGGCCCGCGCGGCATGGCCGGCTTCGATCTCCTCGGTCAGATAGGCCACCGCGATGGCCGGCACTCCCCCGAGTGCCAGGCCTTCGGCGAATCGTCCGGCCAGCAACAGCTGGAATGTCGGCGCGAACGGCACCAGCAGCGCCAAACCCGTTGCCACACAAACCGAGTAGGACATCGCGCGCACCCGGCCGATGCGGTCGGCCAGGGTCGACCAGCCGATAACCCCCATGGCCAGACCGATCGTCGACGCCGACACCATGAGCGCGGAGGCCGCGGCGCCGGTATTCAGGCTGCGGGCGATCAGCGGCAGCACCGCCTGCGGCGAATACAGCTGCGCGAACGTCGCCACGCCGGCGCAGAACAGCGCGCCGAGCAGCCTGCGGTAGTCCGTGGAACCGCGGACATGGCCGGTCCAGACGGGCGCTTCAACAGTCACGAACGCAGGCTAGGAACCGCCCCGTTCATGTGTCCAATACATTAGTTTGAGTTGTTTCATACGTTTTGTGCATCAGATGCGGTGGTGCTGACCAGGTCGGCGAATCGCGCTGCAGCAGGCGGCAATTCGCGACCCTTGACCCACGCCATGCCGATCTCGCGCTTGACCCTGGTGTCGGACAATGGGATGTAGATCACCGAGGGATCGCCCCGGCCGGGCCGCGGCACCGGCACCACGGCGACGCCGAATCCCGCCGCGACCAACCCTTCCATCGTCGGAATCTCCATGGCTTCGAACGCGATTTCCGGCGTTATGCCGCTCTCGGCCCACACCTGATCCGTCAGCTGGCGCAGCCCGAAATCCGCCCCGAGCGCGATGAAGGTCTCGTCGGCCACCTCGCTCAGGCGTACGCGGGCACGTCCCACCAGCCGGTGGTCGGCGGGCACCGCCAGGCACAACCGTTCGACATACAGGACCCGCCAGACGCACGGCACCTGCGTCGGCCGCGGGGACGTGATCGCGACGTCGGCCTGCCCGGTGCGCAGCCGCTCCGCGATGTCGTGCGCCGCGCCCTGGAACAGCTCGAAGCGCACCGCCGGAGCCAGTACCCGGAACTGCCGAAGCACCTCCGGCACAAACCAATTCGCGGTCGAATGCAGAAAAGCCAGCCGGACCAGGCCGCTGTCCGGATCCAGCAACGCCGCAATCCGGCTCTGCGCCGCATCCATCTCGGCAATGCCGCGGCGCGCATGTTCGAGCATGATCCGCCCGTACCCGTTCAGCCGCAGCCGCCGGCCGGTGCGGTCGAAAAGCGGTGTGCCCACTTCGTTTTCCAGCCGGGCCAGGGCCCGCGACAGCGTCGGCTGTGCGACACCCAATTCGGCGGCGGCGGCGGTGACGTGCTCGGTCTCGGCCAGGACGACGAACCAGCGGAGTTCATCGAGGAGCACGAAAAGCACAGTACCCCGTGAGCCCGAGGGCCCACGGGGTACTGAATCAGGTTCCGACTAGATGTCGAACCGGTCGGCGTTCATCACCTTGGTCCACGCCGCGACGAAGTCCTTGACGAACTTCTCCTTGTTGTCGTCCTCCGCGTAGACCTCGGCCAGTGCCCGCAGCTGCGAGTTCGAGCCGAACAGCAGGTCGACCCGGCTGGCGGTCCACTTCGGCGCGCCGCTGCTGCGGTCGGTGCCGACGTAGGTGCCGTCATCGGCCGGCGACGGGGCCCACTTGGTGGACATGTCGAGCAGGTTGACGAAGAAGTCGTTCGTCAGCTTGCCCTTGTCGGCCGTCAGCACACCGAGGTCCGAACCGCCGTGGTTGGCGCCCAGCGCGCGCAGACCACCGATGAGCACGGTCAGCTCCGGCGCCGTCAGCCCCAGCAGGTTGGCGCGGTCGATCAGCCGGTACTCGGACGGCAGGGTGTCGCCCTTGCCGACGAAGTTCCGGAAACCGTCGCCCTTCGGCTCCAGGTAGGCGAACGACTCGACGTCGGTCTGATCCTGGCTGGCGTCGCCGCGACCCGAGGTGAACGGCACCGCGACGTCGAAACCGGCGTCCTTGATGGCCTTTTCGAGGCCGACGACACCGCCGAGGACCACCAGGTCGGCGAACGACACACCGGTCGGCGACGCCTGCTGGATCTCCTCGAGCTTCCGGATCACCTGAGCCAGCTCATCGGGCTCGTTGACCTCCCAGCCGAGCTGCGGCTGCAGCCGGATGCGGCCACCGTTGGCGCCACCGCGCATGTCACTGGAGCGGAACGAGGCCGCCGCCTTCCACGCGGTGTTGACCAGCTGCTGCACCGACAGACCCGACTCGGCGATGGCGGTCTTGAGCGAGGCGACGTCGGCCTCGGACAGCGTCTTGCCGGCCGGGGTGATGTCCTGCCACAGCCACGTCTGCTTCGGCACCAGCGGGCCGAGGTAGCGCACCACCGGACCCATGTCGCGGTGCAGCAGCTTGAACCACGCCTTGGCGAACTCCTCGGCCAGCTCCTCCGGGTGGTCGAGCCAGCGGCGGGTGATCTCGCCGTAGATCGGATCGAAGCGCATCGACAGGTCGGTGGTCAGCATCGACGGGTGGGTCTTGCCGGTGCCCTGTGCCATCGGCACCGAGTTGGCCCAGCCGCCGTCCTTGGGCTTCCACTGGTTGGCACCCTGCGGGCTCTTGGTCAGCTCCCACTCGTTGCCGTAGAGGATCTCCAGGAACGAGTTGTCCCACTTGGTCGGGGTGTGGGTCCAGGTCACCTCGAGACCGCTGCTGACGGCCTCGTTGCCGACGCCGGGGTTGGCCCAGCCCAGACCCATCTGCTCCAGCGGGGCGGCCTCGGGCTCCACGCCGTTCTCGATGTCGGTGGCACCGTGGGTCTTGCCGAAGGTGTGGCCACCGACGATGAGGGCGGCGGTCTCGACGTCGTTCATCGCCATGCGGCCGAAGGTCTCACGGATGTCGATGGCAGCGGCCAGGTAATCCGGATTGCCTTCGGGGCCTTCGGGATTGACGTAGATCAGACCCATGTGGCTGGCGGCCAGCGGGTTCTCCAGCTTGGTGCGGTCGGTGCCGGCGTAGCGGTCCTGCGAACCGAGCCACTCGTGCTCGGAACCCCAGTAGATGTCCTCCTCGGGCTCCCAGTAATCCGGGCGACCGAAAGCGAAGCCGGCGGTCTTGAAGCCCATGTGCTCCATGGCGCGGTTGCCCGCGTAGACGATGAGGTCCGACCAGGAGATGTTCTTGCCGTACTTCTTCTTCAGCGGCCACAGCAGACGACGCGCCTTGTCCAGGCTGACGTTGTCGGGCCAGCTGTTGAGCGGGGCGAAGCGCTGCATGCCCCGGCCGCCGCCGCCGCGGCCGTCCTCGACGCGGTAGGTGCCGGCGGCGTGCCACGACATGCGGACGAACAGCGGACCGTAGTGGCCGAAGTCGGCGGGCCACCATTCCTGCGAGTTGGTCAGCAGCTCGTCGAAGTCGCGTTGGAAGGCCTCGAAGTCGAGGTTCTTGACGGCCTCGCGGTAGTCGTAATCCTCGTCCGTGGGATCGATGGCCGGCGGGTTCTTCTGCAAAATCTTGAGGTTGACGGCGTTGGGCCACCAGTCCCGGTTGCTACCACCCTCGACAGGCGGCTTGATGCGCATCGGGCAACCGCTTTCGGCAGGCTCGGTCTGTGCTTCTCCGATCGGAGGGTGAGTTTCCTCAGGCACTGCACTTCCTTTCGAGGGTGGTGAATTGTGTTGCGATCACGGATGTGATCGCGAAGTTGTGGCTGCCGCGCAGTCGGGGCACACACCCCAGTAGATGACCTCGGCCTCGTCGACGACGAAACCGTCGAGCACGCCGTGGGTGTCCGACGGGGTCAGACAGGGCGCTTCGCCGGTGGCGCAGTCGATGTCGGCGATGGCGCCGCATGACCGGCACACGACGTGGTGGTGGTTGTCGCCGACGCGGGTCTCGTACCGGGCCACCGAACCCGAAGGCTGGATGCGACGGATGAGCCCCGCGGTGGTGAGTGCGGCCAGCACGTCGTAGACCGCCTGACGGGAGACGTCGGGCAGGATCGCGCGGACCGCGTCGAAGACGCTTTCGGTGTCGGCATGCGGACGTCCCGCCACCACCTCCAGGACTGCGAGGCGGGGCCGTGTCACACGGAGATCTGCGGAACGCAGCTGCTCCGTGTAGTCGGTCGTCACGTGTTCACTTCTACGCGCTTTTTTGGACTGAGTCAAGACTTTGGCGTGATGTGTGTCACGCGAATTCGCTGAGGGAAACCGGCGACGATGCCATTCGCAGAGGTCAAAGCCGTTGTTTCGCAGACACTTTAGGCGACCCGTCGCGCGCCCGCAGGGAATTCACCCGAACCGGCGAATCGCCGCGTTCAGTTCGCGGGGCGATTCAGCATCCGAGGCTGAACGTATGCACAGAGTTTGCCGACGGCCGCCGAATCCGCGCGGCGCGATTGTTAATCTGCTGCATATGCGACGCAGCGTGACAGGCCACCCGGTTCGCCGGCCGGCTGACGCGGGAGACCACCGGGTACCCGCATGACCGCTGCCGGACAGAATCACTATTACTGGCTCACCTCGCTGCTCGCCGTCCGCGGCCTGCAGACCCGAACCTGCCGCGTGATCGCCGCGCTCAACGCGGTGCTCGGCATGGTTCCCGTGGTGCTGATGCTCAGCCCCGCGGGACCCCATGGCCCGGTACGCCAGGCGATCGCCATCGCGGTCGGCGCCTGTGCGCTCGGCGTCGGCGCCGTCTGGCTGCGCCATTCCTGGCCCTCGCAGCGGTTCTCGGCGATCTCGGTGACGCTCGGCGCGATCCCGATGAGCGCGGCCTGCCTGATCATGACGGACCCGATGCTCGGGCTGCTGGCCACCAGCGCGTTCATCTTCTCCAGCGGTTATGTGGCCTTCCTGCACCGCCCCAGCGTGCTGGCCGGTCCCTGGGTGCTCGGTGGGCTCACGCTGGGATACCTGGGCGTCCGCGTCGGGTCGGAAGACCCCGCGCTGGCGGCGTGCGCCGTCCTGATCATCGCGCTGCTCAACGTCTTCGTGTTCTTCACGTGCCGCGTCGCGATCGGGCTCAGCTCGACCGACATCCACCACAGCGAGATCGAACCGCTGACCGGGCTGCTCAACACCGACGGGCTGTACTCGCGCGCCGCGAACCTGCTCGCCGCCCGCAACCGGCAGGACGACCGTCACATGGTGCTCGCGGTCGTCAGCATCGACAGCTTTCCGCTGCTGTCCTCGATGTCCGGCCAACGGCGCGCCAACCGGGCCCGTATCGACGTCAGCCAGGCACTGCGGGAAACGGTGCGCCGCAACGCCATCGCCGCGCACATCTCCGACAGCGACTTCATCGTCGCGGACACCTTCACCAGTCCCGACGCCTCGCCGCTGATCGACCGCGTGCAGGGCGCCATGAAGTCGACGCCGTCCCGGGTCACCGCGAGCATCGGCGTGGTGTGCACCCCGCTGGCGCCGCTGACGGTGCACCCGCCCGAGATCGTCATCGACGCCCTGCTGGCCGCGGCCGCCGAGGCCATGGAACGCGCCCGCGAGGACGGCGGCAACGACGTCCGCTACGACGTGCGGGACGACCTGCCGATCAACGAGTAGGCAGCTCGGCGCGAATCCGCGGCGCGATGAGGCCCGCCAGGTAGTCGTGTCCGGCGTCGGTCGGGTGGACGCCGTCGGGCGCGATGAGGTCCGGACGGTCGACGAACCACCGCTCGGCGATCGGGTCGACGAATGTGGCACCGGCCATCCCGGCCTGCATGCCGAGCACGTCGCGGATCTGCAGCACCGCCGGCGGCACGTCGGCCGTCGGCCAGGGCGGCCCGATCACGAGCAGCTTGGCGCCGGGCGCCGTCGCCCGCGCCTGGGCGAAGGCGTCGTGCGCCATCCCCGACAGCTGCACGAGGTCGGCGCCCTGGTCATTGCGGGAACCGAAGAACACCACGAGGGCGTCGTCCGGACGCACGGCGCGCCTGGTCAGGTCCAGGAAGATACTGCCGTGGTCGCCGCGCACGACGTAACCGGCCCGGCCCTCGGCGGCGACGTCGGCCGTGATCGGGGCACCCCAGGCATCGAGGTTGCGACCCGCCTGCGCCGTCCAGCTCCGGGGGCCCTGGCCGCCGAAGTTGGTGCCGTTGGTGTACGAGTCGCTGATCACCGCGACGCGTTCGGGCATCCCCGGGCGCACGTTCCGGTACGCGTGTGCCGGACCGGGCGCGCTCACCACGGACACCGCACACAGCGCAGCGGTCAGCAACAAGGTGGTCAGATGGCGCACGGGTCTCCCATGATGAGTCGGTACTACGGCGTAGTGCGGTCAGCCTGCGCGTTCGGCGGGCTCTTCGTCGTCAGATATCGCCTGGAGTTTACGTTGTGTTACAACAGCTTTCGAGCCATCTGCCGGCCCGACCATGCGCCGCATCCAGTGCCGCGCCGGCTCTTCGACGTAGTGGAACAGCACCACGGCACCGGCGAACGAGCCGGCCAGCAGCGCCAGCACGATGAACTTGGTGCCCCAACTCGGCAACATCTCGATGCGGTACTGCGCCGCGGCCCAGTTCCAGCCCTGATGCACGAGTTCGTGGACCATGTACAGGCCGAACGACACCTTGCCGCCGTAGACCATGACGCGGGTCGACAACAATGCGGGCAGGGTGCCGGTGCCGACCGAAAGGGCCACCACCAACGGCAGGAAGAAGACGTCGACGAGGCCGAAGTCGTCACGGATGGTCGGGATCGGATGTGCGTCGAACCAGTACACGAGGCCCACGATGACGGCCAGCAGCACCACCGACAGCACCCCCGCGACCGTGCGGCCCCGGTCGGTCAGGTTCAGCTTGCGGACGGCGGCACACGCCAGGGCACCCGCGGTGAACTGCAGGACGATGCGCGGCAGCCAGCTCCACGGCGTGTAGAACTCGCCCGTGGCGGCCAGGAACAGCAGCGGCGGCAGCGTCACGGCGAACGCCAGCCACAGCAGGGTCCGCGCCCGGCTTACCCGGGCCACCCGGAACAGCACGATGACCAGCAACCCGAACAGCAGGTACGCCAGCCATTCCGCGCTGATCGACCAGGCCGGGCCGTCCCAGCTGGAGTTGTCGAAGTACGGCACCACCCACAGCTGGACCAGGAACAGCTGACGCAGGTAGTTGGGGCCGGTGAGGGTGGCCGCCTCCGGCGACGGGAAGTCGCCGACGTTGAGCGTGAAGATGATCCAGGCCACGGCGAGGTGCATGGTGACCAGGTAGACGGGCCAGACCCGGGCCAGGCGGAGCCACAGGAAATGCAGCGTCGCCCGTGTCGACCACGCCGGCCCCATGCGCTCGAGGTAGTTCCAGGTGAGGACGAATCCGCTGAGGATGAAGAACAGATCGACGCCCTGCGCGCCGCAGTCGAGAATCGGGGCGAGGGCGTCGCTCAGGGGCGGTGACGCCTGCTTCAACAGCGGACGGAAATGGAACAGCACCACCCACACGGCGGCGACGATGCGCAGGCCGGACAGTGCCTTGATTTCACCGCTCGGCACCACACTCATGACGGGAAAAGGGTAACAGCGGCGAAGACCCGGGTCCTGATGGGAAACCTGTGACTTTTCTTGGATGACACTCCCGAGCGCGTGATTCCGGGCCGAAATGCATTTCCCCACAGAATGGCGTGTCCGGCCGTAACTCTGCTCACAGAATCCAATCGAGGAGTGCGGGAGGCTGGAATATCCGGCCACTCAGGAGCATTCTGTAGACATGCTAATTAGGCGGAATTTCACGACATCGGCGGTCGCCGCGGTGGCCGCCACAGCAGCGATAGTTGCCGCTCCGGCCGCGGCGATGACCCTCTCGGGGAGCATCGGCACGGATCGGACCGTGGTTGCCGACAACGGCTACGGCGGACCCGATGGCCAGGGTGGCGGCGGTGGCTGCGGCGACGGCGCGAACTGGCGGGGCTGCGGTGGCTGGAACCCCGTCACCGGCGGCTTCGGACACGGCTGCTTCAACGGCATCTGTGGCGGCTGGGACGGCACCCGCGGCTGGGGCGGCTGACAACGCATTTGCTCGCGTCGCGAGATAATTGCGTTTTCCCTATTCACGGTGCTGAATAGGAATTTGCTCGCGGCGCCAATGGGGTCCGCGGCGCGGTAATTGCATTTACTTCACCCGGGAAATCCCTAAGCTCGCGGCCATGGATCTGCCGAGCCCGCGAGCCGACGCGCCGCATCTGGCCGACGTGGTACCGGCCGTGCTGGCCGCGATGGGTGTCCCCGGGGCCCAACTCGACGGTGTGCACCGGCCCATCGACCTGCCCGGCGGTGTTCGTGGCGCGTGCGTGCTGCTGATCGACGGCCTCGGTGCCCAGCTCCTCGACACCTACGCAGCCGACGCTCCGGTACTGGCCGGGCTTCGCGGCCGGAACCTGCGCGTCGGCTACCCCGCCACCACCGCTGCGGGGCTGGCGGCGGTGGGAACCGGACGGCGCTCCGGCGAACACGGCATGGTCGGCTACTCGTTCCGGATTCCCGACCACGGCGTCGTCAACGCGCTGCGCTGGACGCCGCATCCCTTCGGCGCGGACCTGCGCGACGCGCTGGTGCCCGAGGACGTGCAGCCGCTGCCGACCACGTTCGGCCAGGCGTCGGCCGCCGGTGTCGCGGTGAGCGTCATCTCGGGCGCCGAATTCACCGATTCGGGGCTGACCCGCGCGGTGCTCCGCGGCGGACGGTACGTCGGGGTACATCGACTCGGCGACCTCGCGGCCCGCGTGCAGCAGGCCGTCGCCGACGGCGGCTTCTGCTACGGCTACCACGCCGATCTGGACATGCTCGGCCATCTGTACGGCGCCGGCTCGACGGCCTGGCGGATGCAGCTGCGGCAGGTGGACCGGCTGGTCGAATCGATCGTCGAGGCCCTGCCGGCCGGCGGGCTGCTGGCCGTCGTCGCCGACCACGGCATGGTCAACCTCGACGACGCCGACGTCGTCGACATCGATGCGCGTCCCGAGCTGTTGGACGGCGTCGTCGCCGTCGCCGGTGAGGCCCGGGCGCGGCACGTCTATGTCGCCGAGGGCGCGGCGGACGCGGTCGCCGACGCGTGGCGAGAAACGTTGGGCACGAATGCCTGGGTGCGCACCAAGGAGCAGGCCATCGCCGAGGGGTGGTTCGGCGCGCGGGTCGGTGACGCGGCGCGCAGCCGCATCGGCGATGTCGTGGCAGCGGCCCGGGACAACGCCGGATTGGTACGTCGGACGGTCGAGCCTCTTGAATCTGCCCTCATCGGGCAGCACGGATCGTGGACAGATGCCGAGCAGCTGGTTCCGCTGCTCATCGCTTCCGGTTAGCCGGGACTATTCGGGCTTCAGATGTGCGTCGTCGGCGAAAACGAGGGTGCCACTGTCCAGCAGGACGGCCCAGCGGCGCGCCGCGTCGACAATATGGTCGTCGCCGACATCGACCGAATAGCCCGCATGATCGCCGTAGTCCTCCACGATCACACCACGCACGTCTTTGGCGTCGCCACGGTTGACGCGAACCCGCATGTCAACGGCGAACTTGGCGTTCCTACCCATAACCACCCCAGCATTCCCTGGTAACCACCGCAGGTACGGAACCTCGGCCCACCGACCTCTGCCCCGACGTCAGTAGGTACCGAACTTTAGGCCACCGTGACCACAGCGGCAAAGCAAACACCCCTGATTGACAGGTAGATGGTACGTGTCGTACCAACGGGCGTCGGCTACCGTCTTCGCCGTGATCGTGCTGCTGCCGCCCTCGGAGACCAAGCGCCCAGGTGGCGACGGACCGCCCCTGCAGCTCGGCACGCTCGGTGTGCCGGAACTCACGCCGCTGCGCGCAGCGCTGATCGACGAACTCGTCACCCTCGCTGCCGACCCCGAAGCCAGCCGCAAGGCCCTCGCCATCTCCGCCGCGCAGGACGCCGAAATCCAGCGCAACGCCGAACTGCGCAACGCCCCGACGATGCCGGCCATCGACCGCTACACCGGGGTCTTGTACGACGCTCTGGACATCAGCTCACTGCGCGGCGCCACCGCAACCCGGGCACGCGCCCGGCTGGCCGTCGGGTCGGCGCTCTTCGGCCTGCTGCGCGCCGACGACCCGATTCCGGCGTACCGACTGTCGGCATCATCGAAACTGCCCGCCGGCGGGACACTGGCCAGCCGGTGGAAGCCGGTCCTGGAACCTGTACTGGCCCAGCTGCAACAGCAGGAGCTCATCGTCGACCTGCGCTCCGGCTCATACGAGGCCCTCGGCAAGATCCCCGGCGCGGTGACCGTCGACGTCTACACCGAACACCCCGACGGGCGGCGCACCGTCGTCAGCCACTTCAACAAGGCCCACAAGGGCCGGTTGGCTCGAGCGCTGGCCGGCAGCCGCGCCGAACCGACCGACGCCGCCGCCGTTGCCGCGGTTGCGCGTCGTGCCGGGATGCGCGTCGAACGCGACGGGGCGCAGTTGACGGTGGTGGTCACGGCGTGACGCCGACGGTCTGCGATAATGGTTCGTGAGGGGAGTATTCCTTCGCCACGGTGTCGTCATCACGTTGTCCAATGTCGGGCAGCCGGTGCTGTGGGCCGGCCGCCTGAATCGGGGCGACGGTGGTAGAGACCTCGGTCGTTCACTGACGCCCGGAGGCACCCTCATATGAATGTTTCGACGCTGGAATGGTCCATCACCCTCGGGGTGACGATCGCCGTACTTCTCTTCGACGTGGTGGTGATCGGCCGCCGCCCGCATGAACCCACCACCCGGGAAACCGCCGGATACCTGGCGCTGTACATCGGCCTCGCCGTCGCCTTCGGCATCTGGGTATGGCAGTTCCACGGCGGTCAATACGGCATCGAGTACTTCGCGGGCTGGCTGACCGAGTACAGCCTCTCGATCGACAACCTGTTCATCTTCCTGATCATCATGGCCAGCTTCAAGGTGCCGCGGATCCTGCAGCAGGAGGTGCTGCTGATCGGCATCATCCTGGCGCTGATCTTCCGTGGCATCTTCATTGCCCTTGGCGCCGTTGCCATTTCGAAGTTCTCGTGGATCTTCTACCTGTTCGGCGCGTTCCTGGTGTACACCGCGATCAAGCTGGCCCGCGACACCGAGCACGACGACGACGCCGAGAACTCGATGGTGCGGTTCGCCCGCAAGTACCTCAAGGCCTCGGATCAGTGGGACGGCAGCAAGCTGCACACCGTGGTGAACGGCAAGCGGGTCCTGACCCCGATGATCCTGGTCATCATCGCTCTGGGGACCACCGACCTGCTGTTCGCGCTCGACTCGATCCCGGCGATCTACGGCTTGACCCAGGAGCCGTACCTGGTGTTCACCGCCAACGTGTTCGCGCTGATGGGTCTGCGTCAGCTGTACTTCCTGCTCGGCGACATGCTCAAGCGGCTGGTCTACCTGTCGCAGGGCCTGGCCTTCATCCTCGCGTTCATCGGTGTGAAGCTGGTGCTGCACGCGCTGCACGAGAACACGCTGCCGTTCATCAACGGCGGTGAGCCCGTGCACGTGCCGCAGATTCCCACGCTGCTGTCGCTGGCGGTCATCATCGTCACGCTCGTCGTGACGACGGTGGCGAGCCTGTGGAAGACCCGCGTCGACAGCAAGGCCGGCGCCGCCTGACCGCGGCAACCGGGCACGGTTGCCAGATCGCTTGCGCGCCAGCAGGATGCCCTGGTGACCGATCTCGTGGACGATGCCGTCGGGCAGGCGCAACTGGTGGCCAGCGGCGCGGTGAGCAGCGCAGAACTGCTGGAGGCCGCGATCACCCGGCTCGAATCGGCGCGCCGGCTCAACGCCGTGGTCACCGATCTGTTCGACCGCGGCCGCGAACAGGCCCGCCGGCTCGATGAGTCGGGCGTGCTACGCACCGGCACGGCCGGACCGCTGGCCGGGGTGCCGTTCCTGCTCAAGGACCTCGGGGCGTCGCTGGCCGGCGCCCCGGAGGCCATGGGGTCACGGGCGCTGCGCAGCCATGTCGCCGACCAGACCGCCTGGATCGTGCAGCGGTATCTGGACGCCGGGCTGGTGATCTTCGGCAAGACCAACACCCCGGAATGGGGCAACCACTGCACCACCGAGCCGTCCCTGTTCGGGCCGACGGTGAACCCGTGGTCACCGGAGGTCAGCCCAGGCGGCTCGAGCGGCGGGTCCGCCGCCGCCGTCGCGGCCGGCATCGTCCCCGCCGCCTCTGGTGGTGACGGCACCGGCTCGATCCGGGTGCCGGCGTCATGCTGCGGCGTCGTGGGCCTCAAGCCGCGCCGCGCCCGGACCTCGTTCGCGCCCGGCGCCGGGCACGGGCTGGAGGGGTTGGTCAACGAGCACGCCCTCACCCGCACCGTCCGCGACTGCGCGGCGCTGCTCGATGCCGTCACCGGCAGCGCACCGGGCGACCCGTACTCTGCTCCCCTACCCGCCCAGCCGTTCCTCGACGCCATCGCGCAGACCCCGGCGGCGCAGCGCATCGCGATCGCGGTGGATTCGCCGTTCCCGGGGCCGGGCACCGACCCGCAGGTCGCCGCCGCTGTCGAGGCCACCGGCGCGCTGCTGGCGGGCCTGGGCCACCATGTCGAGCCGTCGGCGCCGAGCATCGATCCAGACGCTGTCGCCGACGCCATCGCGGTGCTGCACCGGGTCAGCAACGTCCAACTGCATGAACTGGCCGCGGCGCACCTGGGCCGTCCCCCACGCGAGGACGAATTCGAACCGAGCACCTGGATGATGATCCGCGAGGGATTCGCCACCACCGGCCTGGCCTACGCCGAAGCCATCGCGGCCGTCCACGCCCAGACCCGGCGGTTCGCCGCCGGGATGGCCGGCCACGACGTCCTGCTGGTGCCGACGCTGCTGTCCGGACCGCCGCCGTACGGCCTGCTCGATCAGCCCCGCGCCGGCACCCGGGAATTCTTCGACGTCGAATTCGCCACCACCGGCTGGACGTCGCTGGCCAACGTGACGGGCTGGGCCGCCATTTCCCTGCCGCTGGGCCGCACCGCGGACGGACTGCCCATCGGCGTCCAGCTGATGGCGCCGGACGAGACCATCCTGCTGCAATTGGCCCGGCAGCTGGAGCAGGCCGCGCCCTGGGCGGACCGCTACCCGCGCCCCTGAGTCCGCCCACCGCGGCGTGCAACAATTCGGCCATGGTCATGTCGATCGATCGCCCGAAACTCGAAGGCAACATCGCCGTCGGAGAAGACCGCCAGATCGGTTTCGCCGAGTTCGGGAACCCGCAGGGACGGGCCGTGTTCTGGCTGCACGGGACGCCCGGCGCGCGCCGGCAGATCCCGACTGAGGCCCGTAGCTTCGCCTCCCGCAACAACATCCGGCTGATCGGCATCGACCGCCCCGGCATCGGTTCCTCGACGCCGCACCAGTACGAGAACGTGCTCGGGTTCACCGAGGATCTGCGGACCATCGCCGACACCCTGGGCATCAACCGGTTCGCGGTAATCGGGCTGTCCGGCGGCGGTCCCTACACGCTGGCCACCGCGGCCGCCATGCCCGACCGGGTGGTGATGGCCGCGGTGCTCGGCGGCGTCGCGCCGCTGATCGGCGAGGACGGCATCAGCAGCGGCCTGATGGAGCTGGCCAAGATCGTGCGGCCGATCATCGAGGTCGCCGACACCCCGATCCGCTGGGTGGCGGGGTCACTCATGAAGGTGATCGCGCCGTTCGGCTCCCCCGCGCTCGACCTGTACGCACGCATCTCCCCTCACGGCGACCGGAACCTGCTGAGCCGCCCCGAGTTCAAGGCGATGTTCCTCGACGACCTGCTCAACGGCAGCCGCAAGCAGCTGGCGGCGCCGTTCGCCGACATCGTCGTGTTCGCCCGCGACTGGGGCTTCCGGCTCGAGGACATCAAGGTGCCGGTGCGCTGGTGGCACGGCGACGCCGACCACATCGTGCCCTACGCTCACGGTCAGCACGCGGTGGCGCGCATCGCCGACGCGGAGATGTTCACGCTGCCGGGCGAGAGCCATCTCGCGGGTCTCGGTGTCCCCGAGGACATCCTGACCAAGATTCTCGAGGTCTGGGACGACGCCGACCTCGCGGACCAGTAAGGCCGCTCAGACCGTCACCGGCTGACCGCTGAGTACGCGGCGCAGCATGTGCATGGCGACGGTCGTCGACCGTTCCCGGATGTCGGCCCGGTTGCCGGGCAGGTGGATCGTGCGCGTGTGCGTCGCACCGTCGGCCAGCCCGACACTGAAACACACTGTGCCGACCGGCTTTTCGTCGCTGCCGCCACCGGGGCCGGCGATGCCGGTGATGCCGACGGCGACGTCGGCGCCGAACCGCTGCAGTGCACCCGCCGCCATGGCCTCGGCGACCGGTTCGGACACCGCACCGTGGGCCGCGATCAACGCGGGGTCGACGCCGAGCAGGTCCGCCTTGGCTTCGTTCGAGTACGACACCACGCCGCCGGCCAGGTAGGCCGAGGAACCGGGCCGGTCGGCCAGCCGGGCCGCCAGCAGGCCCGCCGTGCACGACTCGGCCGTCGCGATGGTGCGGCCCGAAAGCAGTTGCGCCACTTGGTCATCGACCAGCGCACCGTCCTCGGAGAAGACATCGTGCGGATGCCGCTCACGCAGCAGCGCGGCCAGTTGCCGGTAGCTGTCGGCGGCGTCGGGTTCGTAGCGGGTGACGATCTCCAACTCACCGCGACGCAGGCACGTCGTGATCTCCAGCCCCGCGAAACCGGGCACCAGGGTCTCGGCTTCCCGCAGCGTCTCGGCCAGCCCGGACTCGGGCAGGCCGAACATCCGGATGGTCTCCTGGCGGTAGACGGTGCGGCCGGCGATCGCACGTTGCGCCGTCGCCGTCTCGATGGCCCGGCTCCACATCGGCCGCAGCTCGCGGGGCGGTCCGGGGAGCACGATCACCGTCGGTGCGCCGCCGGCCCGGGTCACCACGACACCCGGTGCCGTGCCGACGGGGTCGAGGATCTCGACGCCGTCGCCCGCCGGCACCAGGGCCTGCTTGCGGTTGGCCGCGCGGACCGCCTCGAAATCGGCGCCCGGGAACCGGCCCATGAAGGACCGCAGGATCTCGGCGATGCGCTCCTCGAGCGCTTCGTCGAGCACCAGCTCGCGGCCACAGAACTTCGACACCACGGCGACGGTCATGTCGTCGGCCGTCGGCCCCAGGCCGCCGCTGGTGACGATCAGGTCGACACCTTGTGCGGCAAGGAAATTCAGTTGCGCTTCGATGTCCTCGGGCCGGTCACCGCAGATGGTGATGTGCGCCAGCTCGACGCCGAGTTCGAGCAGCCGGTCGGCCAGCCACGGCCCGTTGAGGTCCTGGACCCGGCCGGTGAGAACTTCGGTCCCGGTCACCACGATGCCCGCACGCACGCCCATGGCGATCAGGGTACGGCGCTGCGGGCTCGGTCAGACCGCCAGCCAGGCGCGCACGGTGTCGAGCTCGCGCGTGTACTGCTCCATGATGTCGTCCTGGAACCGCGTGCCGCCGCTGATCGCGTCGTCACCGCGCCAGATCACGCGGACCCGGGACGCGCCACGCAGGTAGACGTCGACGCGGTCGTCCGTGTGCCGCTGCCACCCGCTTGCGGCGGTGCGCTCGGCCAGTGCGGAGCGTTCGTCAGCCATGTGTTTCTCCTTCACGTCAACTCACCATCATGTCCTATGCGCCCGGTCTCGGGACCCGCGGTACCGCGTCGGGCGCCGCGGGCCGGACGTCCGGCTCGGCCAGACCAGGGTCGGTCACCGAGGCCCGCGCGGCCGCCTCCGCCGCGTCCTGAGGTGGCCGGCCACCGGTCACCGGGACCGTCACGGGCGCCGTGTTGTAGCCACCGACCCGAACCCAGCCCGCGTTCACACCGGGTTTGGGCACCAGGCCCCGCACGTGCGCGGTCTCCCCCGGATACACCGTGACGTAGTTGTCGCTGTACTCGATGGGCAGGATTTCGTCGGCATCCGGGGCGGCGGTCAGCTCGGCCCGCTCGAAGAACGCGACCTGCTTGGTCGGGTTGCGCAGCGTGATGTCGACGACCTGCTGGCCGTCACCGTTCACCGAACCGGCCGCGCTGACGTCCAGGCGGGCCTTCGTCATGTAGTTCAGCGGCGTCATGTCCGCCCACGCGGTCTGGTGCAGCTCGAAGGCGACGTCCTTGCGGGGATCTCCGATGTCGTCCTGCTGCGACTGCCAGTAGTCGTTGTCCGCGATGACTTCACCGACCGGGTTCAGCAGCTCGCACCGCACGAAGAACACGCGCGAGTCCGGCACTTCGCGCGGCAGCGTCATCGCCACGGCGGCGGCACCGGAGACGACGTCGTACGGGTCGCTGGTGCGGTCGTCACGCACGTTCCCGTTGATGTCGTAGACGCGGGTGCGCACCCGGAGGCCGACGGCGTTCTCCGGGCTCTGGTTGGTGATGCTGACCTTGGCGGTGCTGTGGTCGCCGGTCGCATACGAATCGAACGTCACCGACAGCGGCTGCAGGCCCTTCTTCGCGCCGTAGTACGCACCGCCGGGCCGCAGGTAGTAGTCGAAGATGTTGCCGAAGAACGACGGCCAGTGGTTGTTGAGCATCCAGTAGATCGTCATCTTGCGGTCCGCCCAGCCCAGGGCGGCGAACGACTCGAACTGGGCCCGCGTCGCCTCGTAGTGGGCCAGCTGCGCCTTGCGCGTGAATTCCTCGGCGCCACTGGAGGATCCATAGCGCTGCACGACGGCGTTGCGGATGCTCGCGAGGGCCTCGTTGCCGGGGTTGGAACCGGCGTGGAAGTACCACATGTCGTTGATGGGCCAGAGCTTGTCCGGTGGGATGAACTTGCGCAGGCTCGCGAACGGCGGGATGTGCTCGTTGTCGCCCTGCTCGGCCGACGCGCCGCGGGCGGCTGCGTACGCACCGTCGAACCAGTACGCGGGCGGCCGCCACGTGTACGGGCCGGCCATCTGGATGCCGTCCCACAGGCGGTTGCCCGACGAATCGGTCGTGTAGGACGACACGGTGTCGACAACGGCGTTCTGCCAGTGCAGCTTTCGCAGAATCTCGTGGTACTGCTCGAGGATGTCGGCGGGCGGGTGCCCGTCGCTGGCATTGGCCCAGACGAACGCCGACGCGTGCGATCGCAACATCGTGATCTGCGAGCGCAGGCTGTCCTGCGCGACCCGGTGGTCTTCCTGGCCCCACTGCGGCCACTTCTCCCACTGGTTACAGCACATCCAGCCCACCATGAGCGGGATGCCCAGTTCGTCGGCCCGCTCGATGAAACGGGCGCCGGGAATCTTCGATTCCATCCGGATCATGTTCAGACCCAGATCCTTGACGTAGCGCAGGATCGCATTGTCGCGGTCAGGATCGTCGCGGTACAGCAGATCGGGGGTGTAGGTGGCGCCGCGCGCCAGGAAGTCGCGGCCGTTGACCTTGAGGTAGAAGTTGCCGCCGGAGCCCAGTTGCGGGAACTCCTCGCTGCCGTCGCGGCCCTGCTCGATGGACCGGATGCCGAAGCGCTGCTTCAGCTCGTCGGTGGCCTGCCCGTACTGCAGGAACTGGATCCGCAGGTCGTACAGGTCGGGCCTGCCCATGGTGTACGGCCACCACAGGTCCGGATGGGAGACGCGCAGCGCCTCATAGTCGCCGGGGCTGAACGTGACGTCGCGGCTCTCCCCCGGCGCGAGCGACACCGGCCGTTCGATGTCGATGTCGGCCTTGCCGGCGCGGCTGATGGTTGCCCGGACGACGCCGTTGACGCGCTGGTCCGAGTAGTTGGTCAGGCCCGACCGGACACTCAGCTGGGCGCTGTCGGTGCGTGGCAACGGCAGCTGGCTGTTCACGGTCGCGTCGGTGATCGCCACGTCGCCGGACATCTTCAGGGTGACGGGCTTGAGGATGCCGGCGTTGCGGTCCGCCACGAACGAGTTGCCGTTGGCCGGGTTCTTGCCGGGCCCCTGATAGCCGAGGTAGTTCCAGTTGATCCAGTCGAACCAGCTGTCGGCCAGCTCCACGCCGTCGACGTCCTGCAGCGCGCGCTCCGGGGTCACCTTGACGGCGAGGGTGTTGGTGCGGCCGCGGTCGATCCACTTCGACACGTCGAGGGTGTGGTCGACGTACATGCCCGCGACCTGCTTGCTGTCGGCGATCTGATGCCCGTTGAGCCAGATCTCGGCCCGGTAGTTGATGCCGGGAAAGTTGAGCCGGTACGTCGAGTGCCCTGCCGGTGCGACGAATGTGGTGCGGTACCACCAGTCCTGCTTGTACAGGTCCTGCGGCACCTTGGTCAGCAGATTGTCGCCGTAGTAGAGGTCCGGGTAGGTGCCGTCGTCCTGCAGTGCCTCGAGCACCGTCGCGGGCATGTGCCGCACCTGGTGCCAGCCGGGCCCGGCGGCCGGGAATCCGTCGAGGCTGAGTTGCGCGCCGGTGGCCACCATGCCCTGCGCGGACGACAGCTGCCAGCCTTGCGCGAGCTCCACTTCGGCGGCTGCGCTCATGGGCCTCAGCAGGCGCGGCAGATCGCCGGTGCACGCGAACAGCAGCACCAGAGACATGACGGCACCCAGCACTGCACCGCGGCGCAACTCGGTTGAGATAGCCCTGCTCCCTCCGAAACGACAGCATCTGAACGCGCTTCTACAACCGAATGCGCGATGTGGGGGCACCTCATTGTGCCCCGTCAGACCGGCAGTTCCGGAATCGCTGAGGTCAGAACTTGTGTGGCACGTCGGTCGTCAGACCGCCGTCGACGACGAACTCGCTGCCGGTGGCAAACGACGATTCGTCACTGGCCAGGAACACCACGAAGGTCGCTACCTCGTCGGACTGTCCGGGCCGGCCCAGCGGCGCGGTCATCATGTCGTCGGGAAAATATTTGGTCATCGGCGTGCGGATGAAACCGGGCAGCACCGAGTTGACCCGGATCTTGTCCTTGCCCAGGTCGATGGCCGCCGATTTGGTCAGCCCGCGCACCGCCCACTTGGACGCGACGTACGGATGCAGCAGAGTCGCGCCGCGCATGCCCTCGATGGACGAGATGTTGATGATCGAGCCGCCACCGGCCTCCCGCATCGGCGCGACCACTGCCTGCATGCCCAGGAACGTGCCCGTGAGGTTGACGTCGATGCACTTCTGCCACTTGGCCATGTCGAACTCACCGATTTTGCCGAGGGCGGTGATGCCGGCGTTGTTGACCAGAACGTTGAGCACACCGAACTGTTCGGTGGCGGTGGCGACCGCGGCGGCCCACTGGTCGGCGTCGGTGACGTCGAGATGGACGTAGCGTGCGGCATCCCCGAGTTCGGCGGCCAGCGCCTCGCCGGGCTCATCGAGGATGTCGCCGATGACGACCTTGGCGCCCTCGGCGACGAGCATCCGGGCGTGCGCCGCGCCCATCCCCCGTGCGCCGCCAGTGATCAGTGCAACTTTTCCGTCCACGCGTCCCATGACGGGTCACGCTACCGCCCGCCCGGTGGGTGGCCGGGAGGCCCGGCATACTGGTCAGCATGGCTGCGCCGAACGCCGGACCGATCACGGGGCCGATCGCTGCGGCCGCCGCCGGTGACCTTGGCGCGAACAGCCCGAATGTGGGCGCGTTCTTCGACGTCGACGGCACGCTGGTGTCCGGTTTCATCGCGACGGTGCACGCGGCCCACCGGTTCCGGCAGCGGCAGGCGGCCTTCGGCGAGCTCACCGGAATCCTCGAAGCGACGGTGCGATACAAGTTGGGCCGCATGGAGTTCGAGCGGTTGCTGGTGCGCGCCGCCGGCTATCTGCGCGGCGAGTCACTCGCCGAACAGGAGTCGCTCGGCGAGCAGCTGTTCCACAGCCACGTACAGGCCAGGATTTTCCCGACGATGCGCGAGGTCGTGCGCGCCCACCAGCGCTCCGGCCACACGGTGGTGCTGAGTTCGTCGGCCCTGACCATGCACGTCATGCCGCTGGCCCGCTACCTCGGCGTCGAGCACGTCATCTGCAACCATTTCACCGTCGACGCCGACGGCACCCTCACCGGCGACATCGTGCGGCCCATCGTCTGGGGCCACCGCAAGGCCGCGGCGGTCGAGGCGTTCAGCCAGGCCAATCACGTTGACCTGCAACAGAGTTACTTCTACGCCGACGGCGACGAGGACCTGCCGCTGATGCACGTCGTGGGGCACCCGATTCCGGTGAACCCGCGGCCCGGGCTGGCAGCCGAAGCGGAGCGGCTCGGCTGGACCGTGGTCCGCGCGGCGGCCCCGTCCAGCGACCGGCCCGGCTGGCTACGACGACTCGTGCATCGCTGACGTTCTGGAACGGCCGTCGCCGGAAATCTGGGCCCAAATCTGCGCGTAGCCTTGCGCGCCGGACTGTCACGCGGTACTAAATTAGAACACGTTTCAGTTTGCCGCTCCTGCCTCGAACCAGCACAAGGAACCCCAAATGCGCACCGCTATCTGCGACCAACTCGGCATCGAATACCCGATCTTCGCCTTCACCCACTGCCGCGACGTGGTCGTGGCAGTCAGCAAAGCCGGTGGCTTCGGCGTCCTGGGTGCCGTCGGCTTCTCCCCCGAGCAGCTCGAGATCGAGCTGAAGTGGATCGACGAGAACATCGGCGACCATCCGTACGGCGTCGACATCGTGATCCCCAACAAGTACGAGGGCATGGACCAGGTCGACCTGGATCCGGAGGTGCTCAAGAAGCAGCTCAACGCCCTCGTGCCGCAGGAGCACCTGGATTTCGCGAAGAAGCTGCTCGCCGATCACGGGGTGCCGGTCGACCACAGTGACGACGATGCCCTGCAGCTGCTGGGCTGGACCGAGGCCACCGCCACCCCGCAGGTCGAGGTCGCGTTGCAGCACCCGAAGTGCACGCTGATCGCCAACGCGCTGGGCACCCCGCCGAAGGACATGATCGACCACATCCACGCCGAGGGCCGCAAGGTCGCCGCGCTGTGCGGCTCGCCGTCGCAGGCCCGTAAGCACGCCGACGCGGGCGTCGACATCATCATCGCCCAGGGCGGCGAGGCCGGCGGGCACAGCGGAGAGATCGGCTCGATCGTGCTGTGGCCGCAGGTCGTCAAGGAGGTCGCGCCCGTCCCGGTGCTGGCCGCCGGTGGCATCGGCAGCGGCCAGCAGATCGCCGCGGCGCTGGCGCTCGGCGCGCAGGGCGCGTGGACCGGTTCGCAGTGGGTGATGGTCGAGGAGAGCGAGCACTCCGAGCAGCAGCACGCCGCGTACGCCAAGGCCAGCAGCAAGGACACCGTGCGCAGCCGGTCGTTCACCGGCAAGCCGGCGCGGATGCTGCGCAACGACTGGACCGAGGCCTGGGAGAAGGAAGGCAACCCGAAGCCGCTCGGAATGCCCTTGCAGTACATGGTTTCCGGCATGGCGGTGGCGGCCACGCACAAGTACCCGAACGAGAGCGTCGACGTCGCGTTCAACCCGGTCGGCCAGGTGGTCGGCCAGTTCACCAAGGTCGAGAAGACCTCCGCGGTGATCGAACGCTGGGTGCGGGAGTACCTGGAGGCCACCGGCCGGCTCGAGGAGCTGAACGAAGCCGCGTCCGTGTGATCGAGGCCGCCGGTGTGCGCCGGCGGCCGGCATGACGTCATTTGCGCCTCGGATTGCAGTCACCATGCGGCTGCGATCCGAGGCGTAAGTGTGTCTGCCACGCGGGGATAGACCCATGCCGTCGGATTATGTATGGTTGCATACATAATCCGACGGAAGGGCGCGGATGGCTGGTCCTCGTGAACGCATGATCGTGTCTGCCGCGCTGCTCATCCGCGAGCGGGGCGCGCAGTCGACGGCCATCTCGGATGTACTCGCCCACAGCGGGGCACCGCGCGGTTCGGCGTACCACCACTTCCCCGGCGGCCGCACCCAACTACTCTGCGAGACAATCGATTTCGCGGGTGACTACATCGCCCGCCGGATCGCCAAGGCCGGCACCGCACTCGAGGCACTCGATGTGTTGGTCGACGGCTTCCGCTCCCAACTCACCGAGTCCGGATACCGGGCCGGCTGCCCGGTGGTGGCGGTCGCCGTCGAGGCCGACAACCCGCCCGTCATCGAACGCGCCGCCGCCGCCTTCACCCGCTGGCTCGACCAGCTCGAAGAGCAGCTACGGGCCGACGGCGTGTCCGCCGAACAAGCCGCCGAATTGGCCATGCTCGCCACCACCGCGATCGAAGGCGCCGTGCTGGTGGCCCGCACCACCGGCTCCACCACCCCATTGGACCTCGTGCATCGGCAGCTGCGCGCCCTCGTGACTGCCACGACCGACTCGGAACGAAAGGCGTCCTCATGACCCAGACCCAGGAGTGGCAGTCGACCGCCTGCATCCTGTGCGAGTGCAACTGCGGCATCGTCGTCCAACTCGACGGCCGCACCCTGTCGAAAATCCGTGGGGACAAGGCACATCCGGCCTCGCAGGGCTACACCTGCAACAAGGCCCTGCGGCTGGACCACTACCAGAACAACCGCGACCGCCTCACCTCGCCGATGCGCCGGCGCCCCGACGGCACCTACGAGGAAATCGACTGGGACACCGCCATTTCCGAGATCGCCGAGGGCTTCTCGCGGATCCGCGACGAGTACGGCGGCGACAAGATCTTCTACTACGGCGGCGGCGGTCAGGGTAACCACCTGGGTGGCGCCTACAGCGGCGCGTTCCTCAAGGCGCTCGGCAGCCGGTACCGGTCGAATGCGTTGGCACAGGAGAAGACCGGTGAGTTCTGGGTCGACGCCCAGCTCTACGGCGGACATACCCGCGGCGAGTTCGAGCACGCCGAGGTGTCGGTGTTCATCGGGAAGAACCCGTGGATGTCACAGAGCTTTCCGCGGGCCCGGACCGTGCTGCAGGACATCGCGAAAGACCCGCAGCGGTCGATGATCGTCATCGATCCGGTCCGCACCGACACCGCCAAGATGGCCGACTTCCACCTGCGGGTACGGCCCGGGACGGACGCGTGGTGCCTGTCGGCCCTGGCCGCGGTTTTGGTTCAGGAAAACCTGTGCGACGAGGCGTTTCTCGCCGAACACGTCACGGGCGTCGAGCCGGTGCGGGAGGCGCTGCGCGCCGTGGACGTCGACGAGTTCGCCCAGCGCTGCGGCGTCGACGCCGAGCTGTTGCGCGCCGCAGCGCGCCGGATTGCCGGTGCGACAAGCGTTTCGGTGTTCGAGGACCTCGGTGTCCAGCAGGCACCCAACAGCACCCTGTGCTCGTACCTGAACAAGATGTTGTGGATCCTCACCGGCAACTTCGCCAAACGCGGTGGCCAGCACCTGCATTCGTCGTTCGCTCCCCTGTTCGCCGCCGGTGGCGTCGGCCGTTCGCCGGTGACGGGCGCTCCCATCATCGCCGGGCTGCTGCCGTCCAACGTCGTGCCGCAGGAGATCCTGACCGACCATCCAGACCGCTTCCGCGCGATGATCGTCGAGAGCAGCAACCCCGCGCACTCCATCGCGGACTCGAACGCGGTGCGCGACGCGCTCGGCGCGCTGGAACTGCTGGTGGTCATCGATGTCGCGATGACCGAGACCGCCCGGTTGGCCCACTACGTGCTGCCCGCGGCGAGCCAGTTCGAGAAGCCCGAGGCGACCTTCTTCAATCTCGAGTTCCCGCACAACACCTTTCATCTGCGCCACCCCCTCCTGACACCGCTGCCCGGCACCCTGCCCGAGCCGGAGATCTGGGCGCGGCTGGTGCGCGCCCTCGGCGTCGTCGACGACGCGGAACTCGACCCGCTGCGCCGGGCCGCCCGCGAGGGCCTCGACGCGTATCTCGGGGCGTTCTTCGGCGCGGTGGGCGCCAACCCGGCACTGGGCCGCGTGCTGCCTTATGTGCTGTACGAGACGCTGGGTCCGACGCTGCCGGACGGACTGGCTGGAGCGGCCGCGTTGTGGGGGCTGGCGCAGAAGACCGCGATGACGTACCCCGATGCGGTCCGCCGGGCCGGCCATGCGGACGGCAACGCGCTGTTCACCGCGATCCTCGAAGGCCGGTCCAGGGTGACGTTCACGGTGCACGAGTACGAGGACGACTGGAGCCTGGTGACGCACACCGACCGCCGGTTCGCCCTCGAGATACCCGAGATGCTCGCCGAACTCGGTGCGCTCGCCACCGACCGGCCGCCGCTGACCTCCGACGAATACCCCATCGTGCTGTCGGCCGGTGAGCGCCGGGCGTTCACCGCCAACGACATCATCCGGGATCCGGGCTGGCGCAAGCGCGACGCCGACGGCGCACTGCGGGTCAGCGTGGAAGACGCCGCGGCACTCGGGTTGGTCGACGGCGGGCGGGCCCGGATCACGACGGCCGCCGGGACCGCGGAAGCTTCCGTGGAGGTCACCGACGTCATGCTGCCCGGCCACGCCTCGCTGCCCAACGGGTTCGGCGTGGACTTCACCGAAGCCGACGGCGAGAAGCGGGTGCCCGGCGTGGCGCCCAACGACCTCACGTCGGCGGACTGGCGCGATGCGTTCGCGGGTACCCCGTGGCACAAGCACGTGCCGGCCCGGATCGAGGCGCTGACGGCCTGATCAGCTGGCGACCGGGTCGCCCGGCAGGAGCAGCCGGTCGATGGTGCTGACGCTCTCGGGCGACAGTCCCTCTCGCATGACCGCCTCGAGAAACTGTCCCGCAACGGTCTTGACTTTGACGTGGGTCATCTGCGAGCGCCACGTGAGGATGTCGAACGCGCGGTCGGCGTCGATGCCGTAGGCCGCCATCAGGATGCCCTTGGCCTGCTCGATGGTGGCGCGGGACTTGACGACCTCTTTGATCTCGGACGTCAGGTCGGCCTGCATGGTTTCGGTGACATCGACGTAGTAGCCCTGCGTCCCGATCACTTCACCCGACTCGTCGGTCACGTGGTCACCGACCACCACCATCCAATGTGTCTTGCCGTTGACGTCGATGATCCGGTGCCGGCTGCTGAACAGCCCTCCCGACCGCACCCGGTCGAGAATTTCGGCCACCCGGGCCCGGTCGTCGGGGTGCTTGTGACTCAGCAGCAACTCGGTCGTGGGCTCCACCTGCCCCGGCGCGTAGCCGTGCATCCGCGCCACTTCGTCGGACCACACCCACCGTTGATCGGCGACGAAGAACGTGAATCCGCCGGCTTTCGGCGAGTCACCGCCGGCCAGGACCGCCGCGACTTCCCAGTGTTCAGACGCGTTGTCGGCATCGGCGTCATCGGCCACTGCATCAGGCATACGGAAAAACCAATCATTGATCTCTATGAGGGCTATGCCGGGCCGCGCTGACGGTCGGCCCGCAAATAGTAGCCGCTATGTCAGCTCTCTGACATAGCAAATCACCGACGCGCCGTTAACTGTTCGTATCGGGACGACGCACCCGTCGAGTAGCTTGCTTGAGTGGGCACGGAGGTTCAGCTGAGCGATCTGCACCGCAATGCCGTGCTCGCAACCTTCGACAGCGACCGACTCGACCGATTGCTGCCGCACATCCAGATCGACTTCAGCCCTATCGGCCACGTGGCCCAACGGGCCGGAAACCCGTTGAGTCACATCCATTTTCCGCTCGATTCGGTCTATTCGGTCCTGGCCGAGTCCGAGCACGGCGCCGGGATCGAAGTGGGCACCGTCGGCTCCGAGGGCCTGGTCGGCGTCGCCGGCCACCTGGGTGCGCGCAACAGCCGCCAGACCGTCGTCTGCTGGTGTGCCGGCGATACCGCACACGTTCCGGTCGCGGAGTTTCTGCAGCTGACCACCGAAGGCGGCCCGTGGCATGACGCGATCGACCGGTTCACCGACTATCTGCTGATCCAGACGGCGCAGAACGTGCTGTGCACGAGCGCGCACTCGGTGCGCGCACGGTTGGCGCGCTGGTTGCTGGCCGCGCATGACCGGTACGACTGCCAACAGTTCTCGAGCACGCAGGAAAGCCTCTCGCAGATGCTGGGCGTGCAGCGCCCGACCATCTCCGAGACGGCGGCACGGATGCAGCGCGATGGCTTGATCATCTACCGGCGCGGCAACATCGAGATTCTCGACCGCGTCGCGCTCCGGCAGATCGCGTGTGAGTGCTACCGGGTGGTCAGCCAGGCGCTGACGGCCGTGCGCGACGCGGGCCGGCCGACCTAACCGACCGGAGCGTCAGCAGCGGGCGGCGGAGCCGCAACCGGCGCCTGCGGACCGGCGGGCAGCCCCGCGGGCGGTGCCGCATCGGCGTCCATGGGGCGCTGCGCGAGCAGCACGAGGGCCTGCTTGGGGCTGATCTCGCGCTCCTGGACGGCGTGCCAGACGTCGCGCAGATACGACAGCTGGTCGGTGTCCTGCGACCCCTCCGCGGTGGTCGTGGTGTACGGCGGCAGATTCTCGGGACTGGACAGGTGCGGTACCGGCGCGGCGTTCGCCACCGGGACGGGCTTCCCGACCGGTGCCGGCTTGGGATCCGCGGGCGCCGCCGGCGGATCGATCGGCGCGGCCGACTGGTCGACCGCCGCGGTGTCGTCGGCCCAGGCGGCCGGGGCGACCGGCAGCAGCAACGCTGCGCAGGCCAGACCCACGGCGCGGAATTTGACGCTGTCCAGGATTCTCATGTGTTGCCCTCCCGTCCGTCTCCGGTAACCAATGGTGCTACAGGTGACTGCGGTATTGCTGGGAATTTGCCGGATCAATGTGGTGCGGCCGTACGAATCCGGGATCGGGTCCAGCGCCGCGACGAGCCCACCTCGGGCGCATCGGCTACGACGAATAGTGCTCCCCGGTTCGGGTCGCGTCGGCATTCCCCCAGAATCCGAGCCGAATTATCGGCATAACCTTGCGGCTCCGACCGGCACGCGGTACTAAATTGGAACACGTTGCAGAGTGAGGAGCGTCACATGGCGGCACCCGATATCCCAGCCGGATTCGACTTCACCGACCCCGATATCTATGCGCAGCGGCTGCCGGTCACGGAGCTGGCCGAACTGCGCCACGTCGCGCCGATCTGGTGGAACGAACAGCCCATGGGCAAGGGTGGCTTCGACGATGGTGGCTACTGGGTGGTGACGCGACACAAGGACGTCAAGGAAGTGTCCCGCCGCAGCGACGTGTTCTCCAGCCAGGTGAAGACAGCCATTCCCCGGTACCAGGACGGCACCGTCACCGAGCAGATCGAGCGCGGGAAATTCGTGCTGCTGAACATGGACGCGCCGCACCACACCCACCTGCGCAAGATCATCTCGCGCATGTTCACGCCGCGGGCCATCGAATTACTGCGCGACGAGCTGAGCCGGCGCGCACAACAGATCGTGCAGGAGGCGGCCACCCAGGGCTACGGCGATTTCGTCGAGCAGGTGTCGTGTGAGCTGCCGCTGCAGGCGATCGCGGGGTTGATGGGGGTACCGCAGGAAGACCGGAAGAAGCTGTTCCACTGGTCCAATCAGATGGTCGGCGACATGGACCCCGAATTCGCGGGCAATGACGCCATCACGGCGTCGGTCGAGCTGATCATGTACGGCATGGCCATGGCCGCCGACCGGGGCGCCAATCCGCGCGACGATCTGGTGACCCGGCTGGTGCAGGCCGACGTCGAGGGCCACAAGCTCTCGGACGACGAGTTCGGATTCTTCGTCATCCTGCTGGCGGTGGCGGGCAACGAGACGACCCGCAACACCATCACGCAGGGCATGATGGCCTTCGCCGAGCACCCGGACCAGTGGGAACTGTTCAAGCGCGAACGTCCGGCGACGGCAGCCGACGAGATCGTCCGCTGGGCGACGCCGGTCACCTCGTTCCAGCGCACCGCGACGCAGGACACCGAGCTCAGCGGAGTGCCGATCAAGAAGGGCCAGCGGGTGGTGATGTTCTACCGGTCGGCCAACTTCGACGAAGAAGTGTTCGACGACCCGTACACGTTCAACATCATGCGGGACCCGAATCCGCACGTCGGGTTCGGCGGGACCGGCGCTCACTACTGCATCGGGGCGAACCTGGCCCGCATGACGATCGACCTGATGTTCAACGCCATCGCCGACCATCTCCCGGACCTGCGTCCGCTCAGCGAGCCGGAGCGGCTGCGGTCCGGCTGGCTGAACGGCATCAAGCACTGGCAGGTCGACTACACCGGCGCTAACGCGAAATCAGCTGTCGCGCAGTGATCTTGGGCCCGTCCGGATAATCGAGCAGCGACTGCCAGTAATCGTCGGACAGCTCCGCGCCGGAGCGCAGCACCATCGCGAGACCGGTCGCCATCGCGACGCCGAGCAGACCGAGCCACAAGCCGGTGACGGCGATGACCACCCACAGCACATTCGTCAGCGCGGGCCATGGCGACACCAGCAGCAATACCGGCGCGAAGAAGAATCCGGTACCGACGTACCAGGCCGATCCGGTTCGGTCGGCGGCCATGACGGCCCGCAGCCAGACTGGCGGGGACTGGGTCGGCGGTTGGTTTGCGGGGTTCGTGCGCATGATTCGAGACTGTCCGCACCAGGTAATCGCCGCAATTACCTGACAGGTAGTCGCCACCGGGACGGCCAACCGCGACACTGGGATCGTGACCGTCGCCAGCGCCGCCCCGCCACATTCGCCGCAACCCTTCGGAGCGCTGATGCGGCAGTGGCGCCAGCGGCGGCGCATCAGCCAGCTCGACCTGGCGATCGAGGCGGACGTCTCGGCACGCCATCTCAGCTTCATCGAGACCGGCCGGTCGACGCCGAGCCGCGCCATGGTGCTCAAGCTCGGCAGCGTGCTCGATGTCCCTGCGCGCGAACAGAATCGGCTGCTCCTGGCCGCGGGTCATGCACCCGTGTTCGCCGAGCGGTCGCTCGACGACCCGGAGATGAGCGCGGTACGCACCGGGATCGATCGCGTCCTCGCCGCATACGAGCCGTTCCCCTGCCTGGCCGTCGACCACCTGTGGAACATCGTCGCCGCCAACGCCGGCATCGCGGTGCTGCTCCAGGACGCCGCTCCCCGGTTGCTCGAATCGCCCAACGCGCTTCGCATCTCACTGCACCCGGACGGGCTGGCGCCCCGGATCCGCAATCTCGGACAGTGGCGGCACCACGTGCTCGGACGGCTGCGCCGCGAAGTTTCCGCCAGCGCGTCGCAGGAGCTTCACGACCTGCTGACCGAGATCGAGGCCTACCCCGGTGGTGACGTCGACTCGTCCGATCTCGGCGGTGTCGCGGTGCCGTTGGTGATCGACGGCCCGGACGGTCAGGTGCTGACCTTCATCAGCACCGTCACCACGTTCGGCACGGCGCTGGACCTGACCGCCGTGGAGCTGAGCATCGAAGCGTTCCTGCCCGCCGACGAGGCGACGGCGCAGGCGCTCAGGAGTTGATGACGATCGGGTCGCCGATGTTGACCTGGTTGTAGTACCACTGCGCGTTGTCGGTGCTCAGGTTGATGCAGCCGTGACTCACGTTCGAACTGCCTTGCTGCGCAACGGACCACGGCGCCGCGTGCACGTAGACGCCGCCCGAGGTCACCCGCACGGCGTAGTAGACCGTCAGCTTGTAACCCTCGGGGTCGTTGAGCGGGATGCCGATGGTCCGCGAATCCATGATGACGGGATTCTCCTTGGACATCGCGGTGAACGACCCCACCGGTGTCGGATGCTTGGGCTTGCCCATGGACGCCGGCATGGTCTTCACAACCTGACCGTCGATGCTCACCGTGAAGGTGTGCCCGCTGATGCTCGCGACACCGAGGGTGGCCGTGGCGGTCTCGAACGACTGCTTGAACCCGCCGACCGACACCGTGATGGACGAGTGCGCGGGCCAGTACGTGCTCGGCGTGAACTGCATCTTGTTGTCCGCGAGCCAGGAGAACGTCCCGGCGGGCGCCGTTGTCATCTTCGGTGACGAGAACTCGATGGTCCGCTCGGCGCGTCCCCGGTCCGCGACCGGCCGGCTGAACGTCACCGTGACGGGCATCCCGACACCGACGGCGGGGCCGCCGCTCGGCGTGATCGTGGCGACCGGAAGGGCCTCGGGCAACGCCGCGACAGCAGCACCCACGGAGCCGCTCAGCATCATCACCGCAGATGCGGCGACGGCCAGCGCATAACGCACAGTTTTGGGCAAGGGGTCCATCCTCCGGTCCGAGATACGTTCACTACATATCGTAGTTCGGCTCCGGACGTTACTTCGGTCAGCGCGCGCTCCTGGCCCGGCGAATGTGGAACGACCTCAGGGTTTACTGCGGCGGCGCGGCGGGCTCCGCGGGCGGCGCGGCGTCGGCAGGCGCCGGAACGGCCGGAGCCGGGGCTTCCGCCGGCACCGCGACCGCGACCGCATTGGACGGCATCTCCACCGGCGGGATGTCCGTGGCGGCAGGTGGCACGTCGGCGGGCGGCAGGCCGTCGGGCTGCGCTGCCGGTTCGGGTTCGACGACGGGAGCCGCCTGCGGCTCGACGATCGGCGCATCGGACAGCGGGGCCTCGACCGGTGCCGACAGCTCGGCCGACGGCTCGGCGGCGGGCGCCACGTGCACCGTCGGAGGCTCGACAGGCGCGACAGCCTGCTCGGCGGCCGCGGGCCGTGGGCTCTTGGTGACGGACGTCGACGCGGCGCCGCGCGAGGGCAGGAACTGCAGCGTGACCGCCATCGACACCGATGCCACGAACGCCGTCGACCCGAGGGCCAGCATGGTCAGGGGCAGTGCGGGCGAGCTCGGCACCTTCTCCCACCGCGACGAACCGCCCGAGCGATGCCGGCCGGCGGGCGCGAACGCGGGACGCTCGAACTCGTCCTCGAACGCGTCGAACGTCGGGTCCCAACCGAAATCCTGGCCGGCCCATTCGTCGGGGCGCGGGACGTCGCCGAAGTAGTACGGCTCGGACAGGTCGGAGTCGCCTGACCGCACCGAAACCAGCGCCGCGCCGCGGGCGAGCGCCAAATCGGCTTCCTCCGGCGTGAACACCGGCACCGACAGCGCGTCCTGCAGCCCCGGCAGGATCGCCTCGAAGTTACCGGCAGATCCGATCACCACCAGGGCCTCCGGCTGCCAGTCCGCGCGGGCGAACACCGCGCTGAGCCAGCTGGTCAGCCCGGCCCGCGAGCCGATGGAGTGGTTCACGGCGGTATGTACGGCGCCGCTGGCCGCATGCACGATCATGGTGATCGCAAATTCCGGCTCGATGGTGCACACGGCGGTGGTGCCACAGCCCAGCGCATCGGCGATACCGCGGGCCACCGCCTCGTTCGCCTCTGGGAAGCGCACCGGCACCACATTGTCGAAACCGGACTCCGACAGCGACTGCATGAGCATCGAGGCCTCGGCGTCGGCGTCGTCGCTCCACGTGAGCCCGATCGACTTGAGCCGCAGCCCCCGCGTCGCCGCGAGCGCCTCGCTGCGCAGCACGGCCGCCGTGGCGTCGTCGGAGTTCATGATCTCCACGGCGTCGTGGTCCATGGTGAAACCGTCCACGTCATTGCCCTCGACCAGCACCAGGCCGATGGACGACGGAGTCATGGCCAACCCGAGCACCGCGTCCACGCAAACAACCCCTTCAAAAAACGCATAACGGCGGCGCACGACCGGCGATGACGCGCGCTTCGGCGTGCGGGAACTATCCGGAATCGCGGTGAGACAAGCCACCCTTTGACCGGTGACTTTACCCGTAACCTGCGCCACAATGCACCCGTCCACAAGCCACCGACCTGCGGTGATTTGCCAGTTGGCCACGGCGCTGTGTTCAAACCGTTATCAGTATTTGCCATCTTCGCCCAGGCTGCGCGGCGTGGCCCGATTGCACGCCGCACGTTTGAAGGCAGGCCGGTGGAGGTATGCAGTGGCCTAGTTGTGACCTGTCGCTACTGCTCCCCGTGATCGGGCGGCGGGAGAATCGTCGGCAAGACCAGCCAGGAGGTCAGCATCATGACGGCACCCCCACTCACCACACCGACCGCGGTGTCCCACGGCGAGGTGGGCGTCCACGTCCGCGGCCTCGGCTGCTCCTACGCAACCTGCACCTGCGGCTGGACCGCGCGCCACCGGCACCTGCGGGCCTCTGCCGAACAGGACGCCTGGGCACACGCCATCGAACGCGGCTGCGCGCCGGCCTTCCCGCTCGTCAACCGGTAGCGCTCAGCTGTCGCGACCGCGGGCGACGTGGCGTCGTCGCCGGTTCCGGACGCCCAGGATGACGGCCACGACGGCCGCGGTGATCGCCGCGGCGGCTAGGGGCCACGGCAGCCGGTACGCCCAGCCGGCGAGTTGCTGCTGGATCCGGCCGGCCACCGCGATCACCGGATCCGCCCCGATACTCCCCCGCAATCGCAGCTCGTAGCCGCCGTAGTACGCGACGTAGAGACCGGAAATCACCAGCAGCACACCGCCGATCATCGGCGCCCAGCGCGTCCAGCCCCGCAACCGGTCCGCAACCGCCGCCCCGGACACCGCAGCAGTCACCGCCAGCACCCCGACGAGGGCCGCGAAGCCGCCGACGTAGGCGCCCAGGTAGCCCGCCGACGCACCGATGTTCTTGTCCCGCAAGCCGATCCCGGTCACCGCCAAAAACGGGGCGATGGTGCAGGACACCGACACCAGCGCGTACGCGATGCCGTAACCGAACATCGACCCGAGCCGGCCGTCGGGTGCGCCGCCCGCGGCCGCCCCGGCCAACCGCAACGACACCAGGGGCCGGCCCAGCACCTGACCAACCCCGACGATCACCAGGACCACGCCGATGACCAGCGTCGCCCACGGCAGATAGCGCTGCACCAGATCGGCGGCCGACACGGCCAGCACCCCGAACGCGGCGAAAACCGTTGCGAAACCCAGCGCCATCACGACGGTGGCGGTGACCGCACGGATCAGCGCCGCCGCCGGTCCGGTGCGGCCGCTCTGCGCGACCAGCGCCAGATAGCCGGGCAGCATCGCGAAACCGCAGGGGTTCAGCGCCGCGACGACGCCTGCCACGAAGGCCAGTGACAGCCCGTTCACCTGGTCAATGCCGAAACCCGGTCGGCCAGTTCAGATTCCGGCATCGCCGACGTCGGATTGTTGACGAACGTCGAGGATCCGTCGGGGCGGTAGAAGACATAGGCCGGTTGCCAGGGCACCTGATAGCGCGCCCAGATGGAACCGTCGGCGTCGTTGATGATCGGGAAGTTCAGTCCGTACTTCCCGGCGAAGGCGCTCATCGCGCCCGGGTCGGCGTGCGCCGCGATCCCGACGAACGCGACGTTCGGGTTGGCCGCCGCCACCGCATGCACGCCGGGGGCCTCGGCGTTGCAGAACGGGCACCACGGCGTCCAGAACCACAGCACCGCCGGCCGGCCGGCCAGGCTCGCGCCGTTGAACGTACCGCCGCTGAGCAGAGTGCCGGTGAATTGCAGCCGGTCGTCGGCGCGGGCTTTCGGGACGCTCACGCCGGCCAGGACCAGCAACATGAGCGCCGCGACGATCGTGGCGGCCAGGCGCCAGACGGTGTGCGGCAGTCGGTATGTCGAAGGGGATGCGATGGTGACCATGGTCCGTACCTCCAGTTCCACGCGGCCGGCCGCCGGGCGTGGCGACTTGACCGGTATCAGGAACACGTACCCGCTACCGGCCGGGTTCAACGCGGCTTTTCGCCGCGCCGGCCGCTCACCCGAAGGCGTAGTCCTGCGGGTCGGCGCTGCGCGTCCACGTCCAGTAGTCGACCAGCCGCCACGGGCTGAGCGTGTAGATTTCGCCGTCGGCGTTCTTGTAGAACGAGTGCTTGATGGACGGCTGCGACCACACCATGGTGCGCATCTCGGCCTGGCTGCGCTCCACCCAGTCGGCGAGTTTCTCGGGCCGCGGTTCCATCCACCGCCCGTGGCCGGTCAGCAGCAGGTCCAGACATTCTGAGATGTAACGCATCTGGCATTCCGAATGGAAGATCAGGCTGCCGCCACTGGCCAGGTTGGTGCCGGGGCCGTACATACAGAAGAAATTCGGGAACCCGGGCACGGTGATGCCGAGGTACGCGGTGGGCCGTTCCCCCCACTGCTCGGCCAGCACCCGGCCGTCGCGGCCGACGATCGTCATGGGCCACAACACCTTTCCGGCATGAAAACCGGTGGCATACACGATCACATCGGCGGGATGTCGTGCGCCGTCGTCCGTCACGACGGCATCGCGTTCGATGCGGGCGATGGGTGTGCGGATCAGCTCGACATGGTCCTGCGTCAGGGTCTTGAGCCAACTGCCATTGTCCTGCAACGTCCGTTTACCGGTAGCCGGGTAGTCCGGGATGACCTTGGACAGCAGGTCCGGATTGTCACCGATCTGGCCTTTGATCCACTCGGTGAACATCATTCGGGTGACGTCGTTGATCTCGCTGACCGCACGCTGCTGGTCCGGGTAGTCCGGGTCGACACGGGCCGCGGCCAGGCCTTTGTCGCAGCCGGGCCAGAACAGCAGGAAGCGGTACCAGCGCCCGTAGAACGGCAGGTGCTTCAGTGCCCACCTGACGCCGTCGCCGACCAGGGCGTGGTAGTTGGGGTTGGGGAACATCCATTGCGCGGTGCGCTGAAAGATGTTGAGCGAAGCGACTTTCCCGGCGATCGACGGGGCGATCTGAAAGCCGCTGGCGCCGGCGCCGACCATCGCGACGTGCTTGCCGGTGAGGTCGATGTCGTGATCCCACTGCGCCGAGTGGAACGACGGGCCCGCGAAATCGTCGCGCCCCGAGATGGGCGGCAGATAGGGACGGTTGAGTTGCCCGACGGCGCTGATCACGGCGCGTGCCGACACCGTGTCCGACGTGCCGTCGGCGTTGCGGACAGTGACCTGCCACGTCTCGGTCGCGTCATCCCATCGCGCGCCGGTGACCTCGGTCTCGAACCGGACGTGCGGGCGGATGCCGTACTTGTCCAGGATGCGTTCGAAATAGGCCTGCAACTCCGGCTGTTCGGCGAAGAACTGCGTCCAGTGGTCGCTGGGTTCAAAGCTGTAGCAGTAGAAGTGGTTTCCGACATCGACGCGGGCACCGGGATAGCTGTTGTGCCACCAGGTGCCGCCGACACCGGGGGCACGTTCGATGATGGTGAACGGAATTCCCGCCTCTTTCAGGCGGATTCCCGCGAGCAGTCCCGATTCGCCGCAGCCGATGACGAGCACGGGGAAGTCCGCCGCCGCTTCGGCGTCACGCCCGGCCGCGCCGCCGCGGACATCTCTCCCGTCGAGCTCCATCTCCTCCAACACCATCGGGACGTACTCGTCGGGCACCGGCTCGCAGACGAGCCACTCCATCATCTCCTTGAGCAGCTCCGCACCGATGGGCTCGGGCTCGGGGCACCCGCGGTCGCGGTAGTCCGCGATCACCTTCAGCGCCAGGGTGCGCACGGCCGCCTTGTCGTCCTCGGACATGTAACCCTGGACCTCGTTGAGGAACAGCCCGGCGGGGCGCAGGGCGCCGCGGATCAGCTCCGGATCACCGGACATGTGCACCAGTGACAGCATCAGCGTGGGGATGCTGACGTCCATCAGCGCACTGGCGATGTCCTCGTCGGAGGTCGTAAACGGTTGTCCTGCATGTGGGTTGCGCACCACAAGGTGCTATCACGTTCGGCGGATTCTTCGCAGCCGATTCTGCCGCGGTACTGCCCGACGGGGCTTTACGCTCCGAAGATGGCCATCGCGTTACTCGACAACGGCGCACCGCCGGCCGACCTCGCACTGTCGGACATCGACCTCGGTTCGGTCCGGTTCTGGGGCCGGAACGACGGGATCCGCGACGGTGCATTCGCCACGCTGCGGCGCGAGGCACCCATCGCCTTCCACGCCGAACTGGCCCAGGAAGGGTTCGAATCAGGTCCCGGCCACTGGGCGTTGACGCGCTACGACGACGTGTTCTTCGCCAGCCGCCACCCACACATCTTCAGCTCCGCCGGCGGCATCACGATCGCCGAGCAGACGCCGGAGCTGGCCGAGTATTTCGGCTCGATGATCGTCATGGACGACCCGCGGCACACGCGGCTGCGCAACATCGTGCGCAGCGCGTTCACCCCGAAGGTCGTGGCACGCACAGAAGCGTCGGTGCGCAACCGGGCCCGCAGCCTGGTGAAATCCATGATCGAACGTCACCCGGACGGTCAGGGCGACATCGTGGCCGACCTTGCCGGTCCACTGCCCTTGCAGATCATCTGCGACATGATGGGCATCCCGGAGCCGGATCACGAACGGATCTTCCACTGGACCAACATCATTCTCGGGTTCGGCGATCCCGATCTGACCACCGATTACGAGGCGTTCTTCCGGTGCGCCATGGACATCGGCGGCTATGCCACCGCCTTGGCCGATGACCGGCGCGTCAACCCGCACGACGACCTGACCACTGCCCTGGTGCAGGCCGAGGTCGACGGCGAACGACTCACCTCGAGCGAGGTGGCGTCGTTCTTCATCCTGCTGGTGGTCGCGGGGAACGAGACCACACGCAATGCGATCAGCCACGGGGTGCTGACGCTCAGCCGGTTCCCCGAGCAGCGCGAACAGTGGTGGGCCGACTACGACGCGGTGGCACCCACCGCCGTCGAGGAGATCATCCGCTGGGCCTCCCCCGTCGTCTACATGCGCCGGACCCTGACGCAGGACTTCGAGCTGAGCGGCGTGAAAATGCAAGCCGGACAGAAGGTCACGCTGTGGTACGGCTCGGCCAACCGGGACGAGGCGAAATTCGACCGGCCCTGGCTTTTCGACGTGCACCGGAACCCCAATCCGCACTTGGGCTTCGGCGGCGGTGGCGCCCATTTCTGCCTGGGGGCGAATCTGGCCCGTCGCGAGATCGCGGTGGCGTTCGAGGAGATTCACCGCTGCGTGCCCGACCTGAAGGCCACCGACGAGCCCGACCGGCTGTGGTCGCAGTTCATCCACGGCATCAAGCGCCTGCCGGTCAGCTGGACACCGCCGCACTGAGGCGCTACTGCACGATCAGGACACCGACCATCCCCGGGTGGTACACGCAGTAATACGGGTACCGGCCCGGTGTCGTGGGTGCGTTGAAGGTCGTCTGCGCGTTGCCGCCGACCTTGACGTCGAACTGCCCCTTGACCTTCGACGTCACGGTATGCGCGACGTCGTCACTGTTGACGACGGTGACCTGCGCGCCGGGCGCCACCGTGAGCGGGTCGCCGAAGTTGAGCGCGGTGATGGTGATCGCCGGCCCCTGCACCGGCCCGGTCACCGGCACCGCGCTGGACGTCGGGGTGCTGTTCGGCGCCGGCGCCGGGGTCGCGCACCCGGCAACCGCGCCGGCCACCAGCGCCGCCGCCACCAGCACCACCGGCAGGCGCGTCGTCATGCCAGGTACCTCTGCATCCAGGACTGCGTCTGCGCCCAGGCATCGGCGGCCGCGGTGGGGTTGTACCGCTGGCCCGAGTCGTTGAAGAACGCATGATCGGCGTCGGGCTCCACGACGATCCGGTGAACCGTGCCGGCCTGCTCGAGTGCGGCGGCCGCCGCGTCCTTGCTCGCCGTCACCCGAGCATCCTTGGCGCCGTAAAAGGCCAGTACCGCAGCCTGTTTCGAGCCGGCGAAGTCGTGCGGGTCCGGCAGCGGCCCGTAGAACGGCAAGGCCGCCGAGAGCCTCGGCTCACCGGCGGCCAGGAGCTGCCACGTGAGCCCGCCGCCGAAGCAGAATCCGAGCACCGCGAGTTTCATGCCCGGCGCCCGCCGCTGCAGCTCATCGAGGCCTGAACGCAGGTCGGCGACGAACTGGTCGGGCGGGATCTTCCCCAGTGCCGCAGTGGCTTCCGCGGGATCTTTGAAGGTCGCGGTGCCGCCCTGCGCCGACAACAGGTCGATGCCCAGCGCCGAGTATCCGATGCCACCGAAGCGTCCGACCACCGACCGGACCCAGTCGTTCAGTCCCTTGTTCTCGTGGATCACCAGCACTGCGCCGCGGGGCTGAGCAGCCGGGGCCCACGCTCCCTGCAGTGTGCCGCCGGCCCAGGTGATGGGCGTGGGCTGCACGGCGTTCTCGATCCCCGGCGGTGGGCCCGGCTCGATGGACGGCTTGCCTGCCGCGGTCGACGTCGTGGCCGCCGTCGGTCCCCGGCTCTCGCCGCAGGCCGCCAGCAGTGCGGTCGCGGCGGCGGTGCCCACACCCAGCAGCGCGAGCCGGCGCAGCGCCTCGCGCCGGGACAGCAATCCGTCGACGTGGTCGGTGGCGATTTCCTCGGCGATGTACCGCTGCAAGGGGGTCACCCGAGCCAGTATCCGCCCTGATCCTGAGCGACGTCACAAGGTTTCCCCAGGACGAGTAGACATTTTCTAGAAAGTGTTCACTTTTTCATTGACATGGGCCTGACCGGCACGCTTCTATAGTTAGGTGACCTCTGCAACGACGTTCGACACGATCATCCGCAATGGCCGTTGGTTCGACGGAACCGGCGCGCCTTCCGCGGTCCGGGACATCGGAATCCGCGCTGGACACGTCGTGGCGATCGGCGTGGACCTCGACGACACCGGATGCCCGAACGTCGTCGATGCCACCGGCAAATGGGTGACGCCGGGCCTGCTGGACATCCACACGCACTACGACGTCGAGGTACTGGCCGGCCCCGGCCTGGCCGAGTCGCTGCGGCACGGCGTGACCACCGTGATGCTCGGCTCCTGCTCGCTGTCCACGGTGCATGTCGGCGGCGAAGACGCCGGTGACCTGTTCGGCCGGGTGGAGGCCATCCCGCGCGACCACGTCATCACCGCCGTCGACGAGAACAAGACCTGGGACACCGCAGAGGGTTACATCAACGCACTCGAGGACCGGCCGCTGGGACCGAACGTGGCCGCGTTCATCGGCCACTCCGACATGCGCACCGCCGTCATGGGCCTGGACCGCGCCACCCGCAAGGACGTCCGGCCCACCCGCGGCGAGCAGGCCGAGATGGAACAGATGCTCGCGGCCGCACTGCAGGCCGGGTTCGTCGGAATGTCCTCGCAGCAGCTGCTTTTCGACAAGATCGACGGTGACACCTGCCGGTCGCGCACCCTGCCGTCCACCTACGCCAAGGCCCGCGAGCTCCGCCGGCTCAAGACGCAGCTGCGCCGCTCGGGCCGCATCCTGCAGTCAGGCCCGGACCTGCAGAACCCGCTGAACCTGGTGTCGCAGTTGGCCCAGTCGCTCGGCCTGTTCCGCGAGAACCTCAAGACGAGCCTGCTGTCGGCCGCCGACATCAAGGCCAACCCGTACGCCATCACCATCATGGGACCGGTCGCCAGGCTGGTGAACAAGCTCGGCGGCAACTTCCGGTGGCAGCACCTGCCCGTACCGTTCGAGGTGTACGCCGACGGTATCGACCTCGTGGTGTTCGAGGAATTCGGTTCGGGCGCAGCGGCTCTGCACCTGCGCGACGAGGTCGAGCGCAACGACCTCATGCGCAATGACGAGTACCGCCGCGAGTTCCGCAAGGACTACGAGAACAAGTTCGGCGTACGGGTGTGGCACCGCGACTTCTTCGACGCCGAGATCGTCGGCTGCCCCGACGAGTCCCTCATCGGCAAGACCTTCGGTCAGGTCGGCGTCGACCGCGGGCTGCATCCGGTGGACGCCTTCCTCGACCTGGTACTCGAATACGGCCGCGATGTCCGTTGGCGCACGACGATTTCCAACCACCGCCCCGAGGTGCTCAAGAAACTGGCGCGCGACCCCGGCATCCAGCTCGGTTTCTCCGACGCCGGTGCGCACCTGCGGAACATGGCTTTCTACAACATGGGCCTGCGCCTGCTGCGGCACGTGCGCGACGCCGAGCGCGCCGGTACGCCCTTCCTGACCGTCGAGCAGGCCGTGCACCGGCTGACCGGCGAACTCGCCGACTGGTACCGCCTGGACGCCGGACATCTGCGCGTCGGTGACCGCGCCGACCTCGTCGTCATCGACCCGGAGCGGCTGGACGATGCGCTCGACGCCTACGCCGAGGAGCCCGTGGCGCAGTACGGCGGACTGTCCCGCATGGTCAACCGCAACGACGCCACCGTCGCCGCGGTGTTCGTCGGTGGCCAGCAGGTCGTCCGCAACGGGGTGCCGACCGATCTCGTCGGCACCACCCGCACCGGCCGCTTCCTACGGTTCGCCCGTCAGACCCCCGCCCTGCCCGTCGCCAAGGAAGGTGAGTTCGCCAGTGTCGGTTGAGGATACGGTCCACGGATTGTGGCAGGCGCTGTCGGCGCGGGACTGGGAGCGACTGAAGGATTTTGTGTCCGACGACTGCATCTACCTGGACATGCCGGTCGGCCCGGCCGCCGCCGCGCGCGGGCCCGAGGACATCGTCAAGCGGCTCAAGATCGGCCTGGAGCCGCTGGCATCGTATGAGAACTTCGACGGCCTGCTGCTGACCAACGGCGCCGATGCCATGTACGAGCATCACGAGGAATGGCATTGGGAGACCGGCGAATCCGCGATCCTCAAGTTCGTCACCGTGCACCGCGTCGAGAACGGCAAGGTGACGCTGTGGAAGGACTACTGGGACATGGGCGCGCTGTCGAACTTCGCGCCGCCGTCCTGGCTGGAGAATTTCGCGACCGCTGACATGTCGTGGATCTTCGACGCGACCGGACTGGTCTAGACCCCTCTCAGAGGGTGATCTTGCAGGCCTGACCGATGTCGAGGGTCCGCAGCATGCGGCCCATGCCGAGCCACATGGCGCACGAGAGCGCCAGGTCGGTCATCAGCTCGTCGCTGAAATGCTCTGCGGCACGGGCCCAGAAGTCTTCGTCGTCGCGCAGCCCAGTGTGGTCGGAAGCGAAACGGTAGGCGAACTCGGCGGCGATGCGCTCCTGTTCGGAGTAGCCGGGCCAGGTCTGCCACACGCCGGCGTGGTTGTAGAGGTCTTCGTCGACGCCCTCCGCCTCGGCTGCCGAATCGCGGGTGTTCTGGCACACCACGCACTCGTTGTCGAGGGCGATCACCACGCGGGCCAGTTCACGTACACGCAGCGGCAGGCGGCCCTTGGTGTAGACGGCGTTGGTGAAACCGGCCATGGCCGTGCCGATGTCGGGTGACTTGACCACCCAGGCGGTTACGTCTTCGTCGGTGAAATCTCCGATTCGGCTCACTTTTCGCACGCTACGCCAAAACTGAAACAAGTTCTAGTTTTTCGGCGGACAAATTCCCGGCGTACGACAACGGCCCCGCCCCGAAGGGCGAGGCCGTGTTCGACCGGGACCGCCTATGACGGCGGGCGCGACACGCACTGTGCCGCGTAGAGCTGCCCGCCGAGCTTGTCCATGAGCTCCAGCTGCGTCTCCAGATAGTCGATGTGACCTTCCTCGTCTGCGAGGATGGCCTCGAAGATGTTCGCGCTCGTGGCATCACCCTTCTCGCGGCACATGATGATGCCCGGCTTCAGGCGGGTGACCACCTCGTACTCGATGGCCAGGTCGGCCTCGAACTGCTCGCGCAAGGTCTGCCCGATCCGCAGCGAGAACAGCCGCTGGTAATTGGGGAGGCCGTCCAGCAACAGGATGCGATCGGTGAGGGTTTCCGCATGGCGCATTTCCTCGAACGATTCTTCACGCGTGTGCTTCGCCAATTCCGTGAAGCCCCAGTTGTCCTGCATCTTCGAATGCAAGAAGTATTGATTGATCGCAGTGAGTTCACTCGTCAATTGCTCGTTGAGCAGTTTGAGGATCTCGGGGTCGCCTTGCATTTCGGCTCCTTTAAAACACCATCGGGCTGGGTCAAGTGTCACTGGCGCGGAACAACAACGTGCCTGTTCCAAACCTAGTCGAGTGACCCTTTGTCGGCGACCGGTTCGGCGGGTGTTTCGCCCCCCCGATTCGATCCCGAATCCCCGGTATCCAGATCCACGACTCCACTGCTGGCCAGCAGCTATGGACTGGCTGCCCTAAGTAAGGTTAGACTGCACTAACCCCCGCGGCGCCCGTCCGCGGACCCGAGCGACCCGGAATGGCAGGAGCCGATGAGCGAGCAACCGTTGCACTCGCTCATTCTTGCCGCTGATTTTCGTGTCGACGATGTGGAATCCATGTGGGAGCGGGTGAAATCGCATCGGTCGATTCTCACCGAGCTTTCCGCACACCACGTCGTCGTATATTCATCACTGTGGGAACCGGGCCGGGTATTGGCCACCGTCGGAATTCGTAATGCAAATTCCGTCCGCGAAGTTCTGCGTTCGCCGGCGATATTCGAATTCTTCGATGCCTCGGGCGTGGACGACATCCCCGCGATCTTCGCCGGTGAAGTGGTCGAGAAGGTCGATATCGCCGAGCCCCCGCCGGGCCAGCATGCCGTCGCGTCCGTCGTCGTCGGCGTCGTGACCGCGGTCGAGGACGTCCCCGCCCTCATGGACAAGGTGCACGACGCCGCCGCCCGGTTCCGCGACGCCGGCGTGTGCAAGGTCTGGGTGTACCGGGCCTTCGACGACGGCCACGAGGTGCTGATCCTGCAGCAGATCGTGAACGAGACTGCCGCCCGGCGCTGGATCGATCACCCCGATGCCGCCGCCGAATGGATGTCGGCCGCCGGATTCGGCGTCTATCCAACGGTTTTCGTCGGGACCCTGGCGCACATCACGTCGATCGAGGCGGCCGGCTGATGTTCGTCTGCCTGTGTACCGGAGTGACGAGCCAGGTCGTCACCGAACTCGTCGAGGGTGGCGCGACCACGTCGAAGCAGATCGCCGAGAAATGCGGCGCCGGCCTGGACTGCGGCCGCTGCCGCCGTACCGTGCGGGCCATCATCGAAGCGGCCCGCACCGACTGTCCGGTGCACAAAGCGGGTTAGCGCTACCCCTTGCGCCCCACGAATGCGCTCAGCGCATCGGCATTGGCGGCCCCACCGAGCAACTCGGCGAACTGACCGGACTCGCGCTGCGTCGCCGCGACGATCGCGTCGCGCGTCGGCTCGACCATCGCGTGCTTGACGGCCATGAGACTCGAAAGCGGACGCGAGGCAATGATTTCCGCATGACGACGGGCCTCCGGCAGCAGATCGTCGGGCTCACACACCCGCCACACCAGGCCCATGCGCAGCGCTTCCTCGGCGCTCACCCATTCCGATGACAACAGCAGCCAGGCCGCGTTCTGCCGGCCCATCAACCGCGGCAGCAGATACGACGATGCCGCCTCCGACGCCACGCCCAGGCTGGTGAACGGGCATTTGAGCCGCGCCGTCGTCGACATGAACGCCAGATCGGCATAGCCGAGGATGGTGGTTCCGATACCCAGGCCGACGCCGTTCACCGCACAGATCAGCGGCTTCGGAAACGCCGTCAGCGCCTCGATCAGGCCCGGGAAGCCGTACTCCCCCATCTGATATTCGGGATTGTTGACCATCTCCTGCATCTCGACCAGATCGTTGCCGGCGCTGAAGGCCCGGCCGGCGCCGGTGAGCAGGACGACCGAGACCTCCGGATCGGCCGCGGCCTCCTTCAGCGCGATCGTCGTGGCGTCGTAGAGCGCTTCGCTGAACGCGTTGAGTGCGTCGGGCCGGTTGAGGGTCAGGGTCCGGACCCGGTTGGTGTCGTCGATCTGAACGAGCGCGGCGGGGTCGGTCACAGGTTGTCTCCAAACGGGTTGCGCATGATGTAGCGGCTGGTGGGCACGGTGTCGATGTTGACGTTGGCGCCGAAGGCCGACGTACTCGCGGCCATCTTTCCGGCGCGGTCGGCCAGATCGGCATCGTCGGCGGCGCCGAAGAAGGCGTGCAGACTCGTCGTCGCCTCGATGGGGAACAGCTCCTCGACGATCGCGCCGAGCTCCGGGGCGTCGGGCGTCAGCGAACGGACCACGGCGTTCTGCGTGTAGCCGAACGTGGACTGGGTGTCGATCGCGATCTGGGTGTGGTCGATGTGCCAGCGGCGGAACCACTCTCGCTCGTCGATGTCTTCGGGACGGCGCAGCAGCGCGATGTTCGCCAGGCCGGTGGTGCGCTCCCCGAGGACGATTGCCGGGCCGGCCAGCGGGACCGACTCGGTGACCAGATATGCGGCCAGTTCGGTGCATTCGGCCCGCAGTCGCTCCAGCGCGGCCGTCATCTGCGCGCCGTAGTACTGCTGCGTCCAGATGCTGATCACCGCGACCACCGGCGGGTCGAGCGTCGTCAGCAGCATCAGCGAGTCCCGGACGGCGCCGTCTTTGACGTTGACCGCCAATCCGGGCAACCCCAGCGCCAGCAATTCCCCGGCAACCTCGGTGCGCAGCCGCTCGCACCAGGCGTCGTCGGCGGTGTCACGCCGCAGCGTGACCATGACCTTCTCCATCGAATCTCCCCGTCAGTCCCGCGCCCAGCGCGGCGTGATGAACACGCCCTCGGCCTCCACCGTGATGCCCTCGGCATCGGCGATGTGCCCGACGGCGTAGGTCTTGATGCCCTCGGTCCGCACGATGCGGGCCTCGGCGTGCAGATCGCCGAGCCGCGTCATGCGCCGGTAGCGCATGGTGAGGGTGCCGGTGAGCCGCGGCTGTCCCGGCAGGCTCGCCCCCTCGCCGAGGACGTGGTCGAGGACCATCGCCGACACCCCGCCATGAACGTGGCCCGGCGGGCCCTCGTAGGCGGCGCCCAGATGGAAGTCGGCCGACACGCTGCCGTCGGCAGCCCGGATGAGGACGACGGGCGGCGCGATCGGGTTTCGAACCCCGATCACCGCATTGCCCCAGGGCATTTCACTGCCCTGCGCGCCGAACCTGATGCCGAACGAACCCTCGAGCTGCTGCGCGCGGAGCTGGGCGGTGGCGGCGTCGATCTCGGCCTGCACGGCGGCGATGGCCGCGGCTCCGACCTCTGTCCGGATGGTGGCATCGATGAGCTCGCGTACGGACTGCGTGAGCGGTTCGTAGACGGCTCGCATCCGCGCCACCTCGTCGGCGCTCAGCTTCTGCATGGTGTCCTCGAGCACCCTTGAACTAGAACACGTTCTAATCAGGCTGTCGAGGGTGGGGTCCCACTGCCTGCGCGCCAACAGTTTTCGCCGTGGCCACGGCGACTATCGGCAGGCGAACCACCGCCGCGGATCGCACTGGCCGTAGCAACCATGAAACATGGATACAGCAAATGCGATACAGGATGCCGGAAAGCCGATTTACCGAGACCGTCGTTCCGCGATCCCGCGCCCATCACGCGCCGTGGTAGCACATCGCCACGTCGATGTGCCGCGCAATTGCCAAACATTCGCACCTTTGTCCGGAATGCTGTACATCGTCACACCCGCGCACTAGAGTTCGGCACAGGTGCCGCCGGCGTGCACGCAGCAAACTTCGACGGACAACACGGCAATGCGATCCCGGATACTGCCGGCGAGCCGGCGGGATCCGGTTGTGAAGGAGTTCAGGCCGATGCGGATCGATCCGTTCGCTGGATGTCAGGTCTCACGCGTGACCGTCGTCGACTCGTACGAAGTCGTCCATGCCGGCATCGCGGCCTGGCTCCGTGACGACCACGCACTCTGCGCGACGGCCACGTCCTACTTCGCCGACACCGAGGAGTTCCTGCGGCGACGGCCCGTGCCCGAAGACGACGCCCAGGTGGTCGTCCTGGGACTCAAGGCGGACGAAGCCAACAGTCTCGCCGCCGTGCGTGATCTCGACAACCGCGGTTACCACGTCGTGGTGTATTCGCATCTCACCGACCGCGACGTCATCCGCACCGCGATCGATTCGGGCGCCCGGACCTACCTCATCCAGACCGAAGGCCGGGAGCACCTGCTCAAGGCCATCCGGGCAGCCGTGACCCCGTTCCCCTATGTCGGGCCGAACGTGGCCGCCGCTCTCGACGACCGGGATTTCTGTCTGCGCCCGGTCCTGGCGCCACGCGAGCAGGAGGTGCTCCTGGCGTGGTTCCGGACGGACAGCAAGGAACTCGTCGCGCAGCAACTGTTCCTGGCGCCCAGTACCGTGCGCACCCACCTGCAGCGCATCCGGGCCAAATACATCGCCGCCGGCCGCCCGGCCGGCACGAAAGCCGCGCTGGTGGCACGCGCCATCCAGGATCGGATCATCAGTATCGACGATCTGTGACTCCGTAAACTTCACGCCATGACCGTCACCGCCGATGATCTGCGCCACCTGAACCGCTGCGTCGAGCTGGCCCGTGAGGCGCTGGAGGACGGCGACCAACCTTTCGGCTCGCTGCTGGTGGATGCCGACGGCGTCGTCGTCTTCGAGGACCGCAACCGGGTTTCCGGCGGAGACCAGACCCAGCACCCCGAATTCGCCATCGCCCGTTGGGCGGCAACCAATCTCGATCCCGCGCAGCGCGCCGCCGCGGTTACCTACACCTCCGGTGAGCATTGCCCCATGTGTTCGGCCGCGCACGCCTGGGTGGGGCTGGGCCGCATCGTCTACGCCACGTCGTCGGCGCAACTCGGCGGCTGGCTCGGCGAATGGGGCGTGGCACCCTCCCCCGTTGCGGCGCTGCCCATTTCGGCCGTGGCGCCCGGCGTGCCCGTCGACGGCCCCGTCGATGAATTCGCCGACACCATGAAGGAGCTGTACGCGGCCTGCTTCCGGCCGTGAGCCCTGTTCCGAGTCCGAACCGTTAGCCAACTGCGACGTCACTCTTCGGCATCGAGACGAGGAACCGGACGTCCCGGGTGCTTCACTATTCAGTACGGGAGCCTGCCGTTACCCCCGAGACGGCAGGCTCCCGCTTTTGGCCACCACTCAGGATCACCGCATACTGTCGTCGCCGTGAGCCAGGCACAGTCCATGCGACCGATCATCCGCGGCGTCCTGCTCGACATCGCTCCGCCACTGATCGCGTACTACGGACTGCGGGCCGCCGGCGTGTCCGAATATGTGGCGCTGCTCACCGCCACGGTGCTGGCCGGCGGCAAGGTCGCCTACGACGCGATCAGCGCGCGCCGTCTGGACCCGTTCGCGGGTTACCTCATGCTCAATTTCGGCCTGAGCCTGGCCGTCGGGGTCAGCACGTCGGATCCGCGAATGCTGCTGGCGGGCAACACGTTGGTGGGCGGCCTCGGCGGCCTGGTCTTCCTCGGCAGCTGCGTGGTCGGCACCCCGCTCACCCAGATCGTGTCGGAGCGAGTTCAGACCGAAGAACACGACACCGGCCCGGCTGCGGCCGCTTACCGGCGGCGCGTGCACATTCTGCTCTCAGCGATGTGGGGCGTCGGCCTGCTCGTCGGCACCGCACTGCATCTGGCGGTCATCTTCTCCACCCCGGTGGACGTCGCCAACGCCCTGACCTCGGTGTTGTCGCTCGCCACCACCGGCTTGCTGATGACTGCGACGTTCGTGGTCGGCAAACGGGCCGCGAACCGCTGGGAAGAACGCCAACAGGGCGAGCCGACGACCCTGGAACAAATCGACACCCCCAAAGGTTGAGCGCAGGAGATTCAACTTTGGAGGTACGGATGTCTGACGCCACAACAGCGCCCATCGCTGTTCCCGTCCTGTTTGTCACCGAGCCGATCGTCCTGCCGGGCATGGTCGTGCCCATCGAACTCGATGAGGCCGCACGTGCCGCGGTCGACGCGGCCCAGGCCGCCGCAGCCGCCGGCGAGGCCGGGAAGCTGCTCATCGCGCCCCGCCTCGACGACCGCTACCCCACCCACGGCGTCCTGGCGTCGATCGTCCAGGTCGGCCGCGTGCCCAGTGGCGGAACCGCCGCCGTTGTCCGCGGTGAACGGCGCGCACACATCGGGTCCGGCACATCCGGCCCGGGCAGTGCGCTGTGGGTTCTGGTCGACGAGATCGCCGAGACCGAGGCGACCGAGGAAACCCGCACCCTGGCAGCCGAGTACAAGAAGCTGTTGCTGGCCATCCTGCAGCGCCGCGAGGCGTGGCAGATCGTCGATGCCGTCAATCAGATCAGCCAGCCGTCGGCACTGGCCGACACCGCGGGCTACGCGTCGTACCTGACGGACGTGCAGAAGCGCGAGCTGCTGGAGACCTCAGATGTGAGTCGTCGCCTCCACCTGCTGATCGAGTGGACCGGTGAGCACCTGGCCGAGGTCGAGGTGAACGACAAGATCGCCGAGGACGTCCGCGCCGGCATGGACAAGCGGCAGAAGGAATTCCTGCTGCGCCAGCAACTGGATGCCATCCGCAAGGAGCTGGGCGAGCTGGACGGTAGCGCCGGGGCCGAGGAGCCCGCGGACTACCGGACCCGCATCGAGGCGGCCGATCTGCCCGAGAAGGTGCGGGAGGCGGCGCTGCGCGAGGTCGGCAAGCTGGAACGGTCCAGCGAGCAGACCCCCGAGGGCGGCTGGATCCGGACCTGGCTGGACACCGTGCTCGAGCTCCCGTGGAACGAGCGCACCGAGGATTCGACGGATCTGAAGGCCGCCAGGGAGATCCTGGACGCCGACCACCACGGTTTGGACGACGTGAAAGATCGCATCGTCGAGTACCTGGCGGTGCGGGCCCGCCGCGCCCAGCGCGGCATGGCCGTCGTCGGCGGCCGCGGCTCGGGCGCCGTCATGGTGCTGGCCGGGCCTCCCGGCGTCGGCAAGACGTCGCTGGGCGAGTCGGTGGCACGCGCGCTGGGCCGCAAGTTCGTCCGCGTCGCCCTGGGCGGCGTGCGCGACGAGGCCGAGATCCGCGGGCACCGGCGCACCTACGTCGGTGCGCTGCCGGGCCGCATCGTGCGGGCCATCGGCGAGGCCGCTTCCATGAATCCCGTTGTGCTGCTGGACGAGATCGACAAGGTGGGCTCGGACTACCGCGGCGATCCCGCGGCGGCGCTGCTGGAGGTGCTGGACCCCGCGCAGAACCACACGTTCCGCGACCACTACCTGGACCTGGATCTGGACCTGTCCGATGTGGTGTTCCTGGCGACGGCCAACGTCATCGAGAACATCCCGTCGGCGCTCCTGGACCGCATGGAGTTGGTGCAGATCGACGGCTACACCGAGGACGACAAGGTCGCCATCGCCCGCGACTACCTGCTGCCCCGGCAGGCCGAACGGGCGGCGCTGACCACCGACGAGGTGACGGTGACGGACGCGGCGCTGCGCAAGATCGCCGCGGACTACACCCGTGAGCCGGGCGTGCGGCAGTTCGAGCGGCTGCTGGCCAAGGCGCTGCGGAAGGTGACCACGCGGCTGGCGTCGGGTGCCGACGCGGTCACGGTGAATGAACCGGATCTGGTCGAGTACCTGGGCCGTCCGCGCTTCATGCCGGAGTCGGCGGAGCGCACCGCGGTCCCGGGCGTGGCGACCGGCCTGGCCGTCACGGGCATGGGCGGCGATGTGCTCTACATCGAGGCCGGATCGAACGACGGCGACCCGGGTCTGCAGTTGACCGGTCAGCTGGGCGACGTGATGAAGGAGTCGGCGCAGATCGCGCTGTCCTACGTGCGGTCGCACGCCGCGGAGCTGGGTGTCGATCCGAAGGCTCTGGACCGTCGCATCCACGTGCACGTGCCCGCGGGTGCGGTGCCCAAGGACGGTCCGTCCGCCGGTGTGACGATGGTGACCGCGCTGGTCTCCATGGCCACCGGGCGGCAGGTGCGTTCCGACGTCGGGATGACGGGCGAGGTCACGCTGAACGGGCGGGTGCTGCCCATCGGCGGGGTCAAGCAGAAGCTGATGGCGGCCCAACGTGCCGGGCTGACAACGGTTTTCATCCCGTCGCGCAACGAACCGGATCTGGACGACGTCCCGGCCGAGGTCCTGGACGCACTCGACGTGCGGCCCATGACCGACGTCGCCGACATCATCGCCCAGGCATTGGAGCCGGCGGCGGAGGCCGTGACCAACGCCGCCTGACAACCGAATACCGCGAGCAGACGCAAAACTGTCATTTTCGACCGAGATTCGACAGTTTTGTGTCTGCTCGCGGATAGAACAGGACCCTCAGGCGATGTCGGCCGACGGCGGTTCGTCGGCCAGGTGGATCGCGCGGTGCTCGATGAGCTCGTGGATGCGGTCGGGCCCGAGCCGGGCCCGGAAATCCTTGACGGTGTAGCCGACGACGACCCCGTCGGTGAGGGCACGCACCGTCGCGGTGCGCGGAATCCCGAACAGCGGCCCGATCTCGCCGAAGTACTCGCCAGGGCCCGCGGTGAACAGCAGCATCGTCTCGCCGTCGGGCATCTCGCGGGTGATCTCGAACCGGCCCTCCCGCACGACGTAGATCAGGTCGCCGATGGTCGTCTGCTCGAACACCAGATCCCCGGCGTCGAGTTCGAAGACCTCGGGCTCCCGCTCGGTGCTGGAGACGGTGGGGACCAGCTCGATCACCCGGTCCGCCAGCGGCAGCATGCGGCTGTCATGAGTGGCGACCACCACCACGCGGTCGTCGGCGAGCTCCCGGATGAGCCGCAGCACCTCCTCGACCTGGATGAAGTCCAGGTGCGCCGTGGGCTCGTCGGCCAGGATCAACGGCGGGTCCAGCGCGATGGCCCGTGCCACCGCGACGCGCTGCTGCTGTCCACCCGACATGTCACCGGGGCGGTGTGTCATCCGGTGGGCCAGACCGACCCGGTCGAGCAGTTCCGCGGCACGCTGCCGGGCTGCGCCGCGGCTCATGCCCGCGGCCCGCATCGGCACCATGACGTTCTCGGCGGCCGTGAGGCTGGGCACCAGGTTGAACGCCTGGAACACGATGCCGACGGTATTGCGGCGGTAGTCGGTCAGCGCCTTGGGCCCGAGCGTGGTGACGTCGATACCGTCGAACAGGATCTGGCCCGACGTCGGCTTGAGGATTCCACCCATGCACGACAACAGCGTCGTCTTCCCACAACCGCTGGGACCCAACAGGATCGCGAGCGATCCCGCCGACAGCTCCAACTGGAAATTGTCGATGGGCCTGACCTTGTCGGCGCCCTTGCCGTATTCCACCACCAGGTCGCGAATCTGTAAGTCGCTCATGGTCTATGGCCCCCCGAATGCCATCGCTGGATCTATCGTCACCGCTCTACGCATGCCCGCCAGGCTCGCGATCAGCCCGATGGTGATGGCCACCACCGGCAGCAACAGGTACGCCCCGGCCGGGACATCCACCCGCATGGGGAACATCGGCCCGAGCACCATCGCCAGCAGCACGCCGATCGCCGCCGAGCACACGGCGATGAACACGGCCTGCAACGCCAGCCCACCCATCATCGATTTCGTCTTGACCCCAACGGCTTTGAACACCGCGAAGTCGCGGGTGCGCTCCATGGCGGACATGTAGATGAACATGCCGATGATCGTCGCGGCCACCACCCAGAGCAGGACGGCCATGATGCTGATGGCATCGACGGCGACTTTCAACGGCCGCATCATGTCGTCGATGGCACCGCGACGGTCCACCAGCCGGTAGCCGTCGAGCGCCCTGGTCGGGTCACCCCGGATACCGACCGACGCGATGACGGGCTGCCCGCCGTACACCAGGCGCTGCGCACCGACCGTCGTGAGGAACAGATTGGGCTGCTGCGCCAGCACGGTGGAGTTGTTGACGATCCCCACGACCTGCAGTGTGTGCGAGGCGATGTGCATCTGGTCGCCGATCTTGCGGCCCAGCGTCGACGACACCGCGATCTCGTCGGGCGTGGCAGGCGGCCGACCCTGTGACATCGCCGGCATGCCGGGGCCGGCGGTCGGGGCGCCGAACAGGTTCATGGTCCGCGGCGTCCCGTTGTCCAGTGCCGTCGTGCCCGCATAGACCACTGCGGCAGCGGCCTGCACGCCCGGAAGCCGTTGCGCGCGTTCGACTTCGGTCTGCGCGAACGGCGACGAACCCAGGAACGGTCCGGCCGCCCCGTTCTGGATCATGAAGTAGTCGATGCCCAGCGAATTGACGGTGTTACTGGCCTCCACCCGGAATCCGTTGGCCAGCCCGGTGAGCACCAGCGTCATGGCGAACACGAATGAAGTGCCGACGACCGCGATGAGAAATCGGCGGCGCCGCCACTGCAGGTCACGTAACGCCGCGATCAGCACGTGTGGAATCTAACGTGTTCGCTGACTGCACAGCGGCAAGATAGCCAAAGCCGACGGCTGATTGGGGCAGACTGACCACATGGCCTATGACGAGGATCTGGCCAACCGGATCCGTGAGCTGCTCGGCCCGGTCGGCGGCATCGAGGAAAAGCGAATGTTCGGCGGGCTGGCGTTCCTGCTGAATGGCCACATGTCCGTGGCCGCGAGTCACGACGGTGGCCTGTTGGTGCGGGTTGCGCCCGATGAGACCGAGAAGTTGCTGGGACGTGCGCACTGCGAACTGATGGTGATGGGCGGCCGCGAGATGCGGGGCTGGCTGCGGGTGGCGGCCGACGGCCTGAAAACCAAACGCCAACTGCAGACCTGGGTCGACCGGGGCGTCGGCTACGCGGGCACGCTGCCACCCAAGTAGCGTTTGCGCACCGCGCCATTGGGTATGCCGGGGGTTATGGCACGGGATCGACAGATCGTCGCGCGGCTGCTCGACGCAGCCGGTACGACGTATGCCGAGGAAGCCGGGATAACGCTCCGCGACAAGCCGATGCCACTGTTCAAACTGCTGTCGCTGTGCATGCTCGCGAGCAAGCCCATCGCCGCGGAAACCGCGGTCGCCGCGGCGCGAGAACTGTTCCGCGCCGGGTTGCGCACGCCCACCGCGGTACTCGATGCCGACCGCAGCCAGATGATCAGGGCGTTCGGACGCGCCGGCTACGCCAGATACGACGAGAGCTCGGCGACCCGCATGACCCACATCGCGACCCGGGTCAACGACGAGTACGGCGGCGATCTGCGCAACCTGCGAATCAGGGCGCACCACGACGTGAAAGCCGCAGCCAAGGCCCTGCAGGGGTTCGACGGTATCGGCCGCACGGGCGCCGACATCTTCCTGCGTGAGATCCAGGACGTCTGGACCTGGGTGCAACCGTATTTCGACGATCGGGCACTCGCCGCGGCGAAAGATCTGGGCCTGCCGACGGACGCCGGCAAGCTCAGCAGCCTGGCCCCGAACCGGAACGCGCGGCTGGCTGCCGCACTCGTGCGGGCGTCGCTCGACGACACCGTCCGCGAACGCATCGAAGCGTAGACCAACTCAGATCGATGAAGGGATTCTCGAATGGCCGGCTCACCCACTTTTGTGATCATCGGCGGCGGGCTGGCGGGCGCCAAAGCCGCGGAAGCCTTGCGCAGCAAGGATTTTGACGGGCAGGTGGTGCTGTTCGGCGCCGAGGACCGGCTGCCCTACGAGCGTCCCCCGCTGTCGAAGGAATTCATGGCCGGTAAGAAGACCATCGAAGAATTCACGGTGCAGCCCAAGAGCTGGTACGCCGAGCACGACGTCGACCTGAAACTCGGCACGGAGGTCACCACGCTCGATCGCACCGCGCACATGGTGGCGTTCAACGACGGCGATCACGAGCACTACGACAAGTTGTTGCTGGCCACGGGATCCCGCCCCCGCAAGCCGCCGATCCCTGGATCCGACGCCGACGGCGTGTACTACCTGCGCACCATCGACGACGCCACCGCACTGCTGGCCCAACTCACCGAAGGCCGGCGGCTCGCGATAGTCGGAGGCGGCTGGATCGGGCTCGAAGTGGCGGCCAGTGCCCGGGGGCTGGGCGCCGACGTCACGGTGGTCGAGACCGCCGCGCTGCCGCTGCAGGCCTCCCTGGGCAAGGAAGCCGGCGAGGTGTTCGTCGGGCTGCACCGGGACCACGGCGTGGATCTGCGGTTGGGCACCACGGTCGATGAGATCACCACCGCTGACCACAAGGCGACGGGGCTGCGACTCGGCGACGGATCCACCGTCGAGGCGGATGCGGTACTGGTCGCGGTCGGCGCCAAGCCGAACGTCGAGTTCGCGGAACGCTCCGGACTGGTCATCGCCGACGGCGGCGTCGCCGTCGACGAGTCCCTCAAGACCAGCGATGACGATATCTACGCAGTCGGCGACATCGCGGCCGCCGAGCATCCGCTGTTCGGCGTGCCGATCCGGACCGAGCACTGGGCCAACGCCCTCAAGCAGCCGGCCGTCGCCGTCGACGGAATGCTCGGCACGGCAACCACTTACGACGAACTGCCCTACTTCTTCACCGACCAGTTCGATCTCGGCATGGAGTACGTCGGATACGCGCCGCAGTACCAGATGGCCATCACGCGCGGTGATCTCGGCACGCGTGAGTTCACCATGTTCTGGCTCGACGGTGGACACCGCGTGCTGGCCGGCATGAACGTCAACATCTGGGAAGGCCTCGACGACATCAAGAAGCTCATCCGGTCGCGGCGGCCGGTGGATGTCGGGGCACTCGCCGATTCGTCGGTTTCGTTGTCGACGTTGGCCGGTTAGCACGTCGCCGTTTTTGTCGGACCCTTCTGCTTTGATGATGTTATGCCCAGCAGCGCAACGGCTTTCGATGTTGAGTCGTCGCCGTGCGAGCGCATGGATGCGTACTTCGCCGAGATCGGTGAGCTGACCGGTCAGCGCAACGCGATCGACGCCCGGCTGGTGCAGATTGCCGCCGAGATCGACCGGGACGGGCTCTGGGGTGCCACCGGCGCCCGGTCGATGGCGTCGTTGATGGCATGGAAAACCGGTGTGTCACCGCGCAATGCGGAAGTGATGATGGCGGTGGCGCACCGGCTCGAGGAGTTCCCGCGCTGCGCCGAAGCGATGCGGGCGGGCCGGTTGTCGCTGGATCAGGTCGGGATGGTCGCCGAACATGCCGGCGAGGGTTCTGATGAGCACTACGCCCAGTTCGCCGAGAGCGCCACGGTCACGCAGTTGCGGACGGCGGTGAAACTGGAGCCGCGCCCGGGGCCTGAGCCCAAGCCCGAGGTGCCGCGGTCGATCGCCAAGACCAGCCACGACGACGGCTCGGTCACGTACAAGATCCGGTTGCCGAAGTTGGAGGCGGCGAAGTTCGATGCGGCGATGGCGTCGCATCAGGATGCATTGGTCGCGGACTGGAAGCGCGACCACGAGGACACCGAAGGGCAAGTGTCGGAGCAGGCACCGCCGTTCCCGAATCAGGTGGATGCGTTCATGAGCGTGGTGGAGGCCGGCTGGGACGCCGACGTGGCACTGCGGCCGCATGGGCAGCGCACCACCGTCGTCGTGCATGCGGACCTCGAACAGCGCACGGCCGCCTTGCATCTGGGTTCGGTGCTCACCGATGAGGAACGCCAACTGCTGTTGTGCGATGCCACCTGCGAGGTGTGGCTCGACAAGCACGGCCAGCCGTTCGGTGCCGGGCGCAGCACCCGCACCATCAGTCGTCGGCTGCGCCGCGCGCTGGAGCACCGGGACCGCTGCTGCCGGGTTCCGGGGTGCGGGGCCACCCGCGGCTTGCACGCCCATCACATCATTCATTGGGAGAACGGCGGGGAGACCGAGCTGCACAACCTGGTGCTGGTGTGCCCGTACCACCACCGGTTGCATCACCAGCGGGTCATCACGATCACCGGGCCGGCCGATCGGCTGGTCGTCACCGATGCCGCGGGCCGACAACTCGACGGCGGATCACTTGCTCGGCCGCCCACCACGGCCCGCCCCGATGTGCCGCCGTGCCCCGGCCCGACCGGGGAACGCGCCCAATGGTGGTGGTACCAACCCTTCGAACCACCACCCGCACCGTCGTCGAACTAGACGCACCACCCGCGCCACCTAGCATCGGTAAATCGGTGAGGATCGAGACCTCACAAATACCGGCGACGGAGCGTCTACTGGGTGTGAAAGCCAAACCGCCATTCGAGGCCGTGGTGCGCAACCACGGTCCTACGGTCTTCCGGGTCTGTGCCGCCATCGTCGGCGTACACGACGCCGACGACGCCTGGTCAGAGACGTTCCTGGCGGCCCTCAAGGCCTATCCCGAGCTGCCGGCGGATGCGAATCTCGAGGCCTGGCTGGTGACCATCGCGCACCACAAGGCCATCGACATCACCAGAACCCGGACACGCCGGCCCATCCCCACTGACGTCGTACCCGAGCCGGCATCTCGGCGCGACGTCCGCGACAGCGCGGCCATCGAAGTCGATCTCGCGGTCGCCGTCGATGCACTCCCACCCAAACAGAAGCACGCCGTCGCGTACCACTACCTCGCGGGACTGCCCTACAACGAGATCGCCGAGATTCTCGGCGGCACCGCCGCGGCCGCACGCCGCGCCGCCAGCGACGGCATCGCCACGCTACGACGCACCTATCGCGCCGAACTCATCGGAGTGACGGCGCCCGGGAAAAGAGACACCCATGAATAACGGCGAAATCATCACCGGCGACCTGGCACGCATGACCGACATCGGCCCGGACCGGTTGGCCGAATTGCACGACCGGCTGGCCGCGGCCGCCCAGCGCGACGGCGTCCTCGACGTCGCCTACCGCATCGTCGACAGTCCCGTCGGTCCGCTGCTGCTGGCGGCGACCGAACAGGGCCTCATCCGTGTCGCCTACGCCATCGAAGACCATGACACCGTCCTGCAGCAGCTCGCCGACAAGGTGAGCCCGCGCATCCTGCGGGCACCGGCCCGGCTCGACGCGGTCGCCCGTGAACTCGACGAGTACTTCACCCGGACCCGCCGAACCTTCGACGTACCGCTGGATTGGCGGCTGGCCGCCGGATTCCGCGCCGCGGTGCTGCACCACCTGCCGGAGATCGGCTACGGGCAGACGGCCAGCTATGCCGCTGTCGCCGCGCTGGCCGGCAGCCCCAGGGCGGTCCGCGCCGTCGGCACCGCCTGCGCGAAAAACCCACTGCCCGTGGTTGTTCCGTGCCACCGCGTGGTCCGCAGCGACGGTGCGATGGGCGGCTACCTCGGCGGTCCGGAAGCCAAGCGCCTCCTACTGGACCTGGAGGCCGCGGCATGAGCGTCTGGCAGCAGCGTGTCGCCGCCACCGACTGGGGAGCCGTCCGCACCGAGCTCGAGACCGTCGGCGGCGCGCTGACCGGACCTCTCGTCACGCCGGCCGAGGCCGCCGAGCTGGCGGCGATCTACCCCGACGCGAGCCGATTCCGCTCGACCATCGACATGGCCCGCTACCGGTTCGGCGAAGGCCAGTACCGCTATTTTCACCGGCCCTACCCGGAGATCGTCACCGAGCTCAAGTACGCGCTGTACCCGCGGCTGCTGCCGATCGCCCGCGACTGGTGGACGCGGCTGCGCCGCGATCCGCCGTGGCCCGACAGTTTCGACGACTGGCTGGACACCTGCCACCGGGCCGGGCAGACGCGCACCACCGCACTGTTGCTCAAGTACGGCGCCGGCGGCTGGTGCGCCCTGCACCAGGATCTGTACGGGGACTTGGTCTTTCCGCTGCAGGTCGTCATCAATCTGACCCGGCCGGAGGTCGACTACACCGGCGGCGAATTCCTGCTGTACGAGCAGCGGCCCCGCGCGCAGTCGCGTGGCTCGGCGATCTCCATCCCGTTCGGACACGGACTGGTCATCACCACGCGCGAACGGCCGGTGGCATCGAAACGCGGGTGGGCCGTCGGCCCTGTGCGCCATGGTGTTTCGACGCTGCGCTCGGGAAACCGGATGACCCTCGGCCTGATCTTCCACGACGCCGCCTGAGCATGTACACGCTCATCGATGCGCAGGGCCGCACCTACGTCAGCGCGACGCCGGGGCGCCTGGGCGGCCATCGGCGCAACAAGCTCTACGGCAGGCTGGACTGCCCGTCGGCGCTGCGGGCCATTGCCAAGGGCGGCTACGTGACCCATCGGGTGTTCTTCGCCGATGAGACCGCTGCCGTCGCTGCCGGATACCGCCCCTGCGCGGTGTGCCTCCCCGAGACGTACCGGCGGTGGAAGGACCGTCATTGATCCTCGCGCGACACATCGATCCGGCAGTGGGTCGCCGCCAACCGATGTGACCTGGGTCCTTGGCGCCCGTCGGTACACTCGCCAAAGATGATCGACGCCTCGGCAGCCGCCGCTGCACCATGCCTACCGACCGGCTCACCAGCCGTGCGGCACCCGCGCGTCTACATCGACGTGGCCGTGGTGGTGGCCGTTCTGGTCGCGACCAACCTGCTGGCCCACTTCACGACCCCCTGGGCGAACATCGTCGTCGTGCCCCTCGCGGCGCTCGGGCTGGTGGCCCTGGTCCGTAAACGGGGCCTCGGGTGGACCGAGCTGGGACTCGGCCGCGCGCACTGGCGGACCGGCATGCGCTACGCGCTCGGCGCCATTCTGCTTGTCGGGTCGGTGATCGCCGTCGGCGTCCTGCTGCCCTGGACCCGCCCGATGTTCCTCAACAACCACTACGCGACGATCTCCGGCGCCCTGCTCGCGTCGATGATCGTCATTCCGCTGCAGACCGTCATCCCCGAGGAACTGGCCTTCCGCGGCGTACTGCACGGCACGCTCGACCGGGCCTGGGGATTCCGCGGCGTCGCCGCCGCCGGCTCACTGTTGTTCGGCCTCTGGCACATCGCCACCTCGTTGGGCCTGACCAGCAGCAACGTCGGATTCACCCGCGTGCTCGGCGGCGGGGTGGCCGGCATGATCGCCGGCGTCGCGATGGCCGTCGTCGCGACCGCGGCCGCGGGATTCGTCTTCACCTGGCTGCGGCGTCGGTCCGGAAGCCTGCTTGCGCCGATCGCGCTGCACTGGTCGCTCAACGGCATGGGCGCACTCGCCGCGGCCGCCGTCTGGCACTTCAGCTAGGCCTCCCGCCCCGCGACTGGCCCCCGAACCGTCACCAGATTGCTGCGTTTCAGACGTGTTTGTCGTGCTCCGAACCGGGCTAGCCTCGAGATGTATCAGTCAATCGAAAGGTCATGACAATGATGCACATCGTCTGGTTGATTCTTCTCGGCCTCGTCGTCGGAGCCATCGCCCGGTTCGTCGTACCCGGTAAGGACGACATGGGGTGGATCCTCACGTGCGTGCTGGGTATCGCAGGTGGTTATGTCGGCGGCACGCTGAGCAGTGTCGTCTACGCACCGCACAAGCTCGATTTCCGCCCGCCGATCGAGCACTCGTTCTGGGGTGCGCTGGTCGGCGCGGTGATCCTCGTCCTGCTCTACCGCTTCGTGAAGTCGAAGAGTTCTACGTAGAACTCGACACAAAGAATCGAGGACCGCGCCCGGTTGGGCACGGTCCTCGATTCTTTTGAGCGACTATCCGGCGGGGGCCATCTCCGGCGGCGCGTTCGTCACCGGCACCGGCACGCCGACCATCGGGTGGGCCGGATCGGCAGGCTTGGGCGGGGCGTTCGGGTCGACCGGAGGTGGCGGCGGCGGGTTCCACGGGCGGATCGACTGGGCCAGCGTCACCGCTGCGGCCTTGTCGACCGGGTGGTTGCCCGAACCCAGCCACACGACGAACCACCGCTGCGGGTTGCGCTGGCTGCGAATGGTGGCGTCCGGCGGCGGGTTGCCGACGACGCCCGCCCAGATCTGGCCGTTGGGCTTGCCCGTATCGGTGAACTTGACCTCGTAGAACGACGCCGCGCCCGGCAGCGTCCCGGCGGTGAGCGCCGTGGTCTCCTGGCCGACGCGGGTGCCCGGGAAGGGCATGAAGAACTCGCCCATGTCCGAGGCCAACCGGTTGGCGGCCTTGCCGTTGTCGGATTCGGCACCGGCGAACAGCTTGAGGTCCAGACGACCCAGCAGCACGCTGGTGTCACTCGGGGCCTGCTCCGAACCCGCGGCCGGGGCCTTGGTCAGCAGCGCCTGGCCGTAGGACAGCTGCGTGGCATCGGCGATCTTCCAGCCTTGCGGCACAACGTAACTGAAGCCACCGGCGTCGTTGTTGACGCGTCCGGGCTCGGGCGCGGGCGCCGGAGCTGCCGCAGGTGCGGCGGGCGCGGCTCCCGGTGCGGCCGGAGCTGCCGGCGCACCCGGCGCGGCCGATGGCGGCGGCGCGGCGTTGGGATCAGCCGGAGGTGCGGCCGGGTCCGGCGCGGGCGGCGGCGGGGCCCACGGCGGCGGTGCCGGCGCGTCGACCGGAGGCGCCGGTTCCCCAGCCGGGGCGGGTGCCGGAGCTGGAGCCGGGGCGGGCGCAGGAGCTGGCGGCACCGGGTCGGCATACGAGATCGCGCTCGGCAGCGCGATGGCCGCGGCCGCCGCGCCTGCCACAGCAGCAGTCAGGGATTTCGGAAGGCGTTTGCGGGCACTTGTCCGCGCATCCGGGTGTCGCATGGGGACGAAAATACAGTGTTACCGGCGTGACGCAAGTGCGAGTTGCGGCTAATTCTCCGGCGAGTCGGTTAGCTCGCTTCCGGCATCCGGACAGACCACGGCGATATCGGTCCGTTGCTGAGGCGTCGCGCCGCCCCGATGCGGCCCGGGACGGGCCGGGCGTGCCGTCAGGCGGGCCGAATCGCCACGTCCCGCGGATCGACGCCGAAGTACACCTGCTCCCCCGGAATCAGCCGGAGACCTGCCGCCGCCTCCGCGCTGATATCGGCCGCCAGACCTCCACCGCCGTCGTCCGTCGCCTCGGCGCGGACGCGGATGACGGGGCCGCGGTGATCCAGTTCCGCGACGCCAACCGCGACGACGTTGACGTCGGCCGCCGGCACCTCACGGGACACCGACACCGCCGCCGGAGCGAACACCGCGATCGCCGGATCGCCCGGCGTCACCTCTGGCCCCCATACACCGCGCCACGTCTGCCCCGCGGCCAGCAGGGAACCTCCGTCCGCGCCCGCGTGCCCGCTGACCAGATTCACGCCCGCGAACCGCGCCCCGAAGGTCGTCCGCGGTGCGGTCAGCACGTCGGCGACGGCGCCTGATTCGACGATGCGGCCGCCCTCGATGACCGCCACCCGGTCCGCCAACGTGACGACGTCCAGCACGTCGTGGCTGACCAGCACCGAGCTGCGTCCGTCCGTCGCCAGGACACCGCGCAGCAGCCGGCGCATCGCCGATGCCGCCGCGACGTCGAGGCCGGACAGCGGTTCGTCGAGCAGCAGCACGTCGGGTTCCGCGGCCAGCGCCCGGGCCAGCGCGACCCGTTGCGCCTGACCACCCGACAGTTGTCCCGGCCGGCGATCGGCCAGTTCGGTGGCACCCACCTCACCGAGCCAGCGTGCGGCCGTCCGCCGCGCCTCGGCATGTACGCCCCGGCGACGGTGCTGACGGGCCCGGGGCCCGAATGCCACGTTGCCCGCGACCGTCAGATGGGGAAACAGCGCCGGGTCCTGCAGCAGCAGGCCGACCCGCCGGTTGTGCACCGCGACATGCCGGCCGGCCGCCGTGTCCGTCAGTCGGCGCCCGCCCACTGTGACGGAGCCCGCGTCGGGCCGCAGCAGGCCCGCGATCACGTGCAGCACACTCGATTTCCCCGCGCCATTGGGCCCGACGACGGCCAGCACCTCGCCGGCCGCGACATCGAACTCCACGTCGATGCCCCGGTCTTCGACGACCGCGCGCACCGCGAGACCGCCCGTCACGGCCGGGCCTCCGCCTCGAACGGCCCGCGACCGAACCGCGCGCCGCCCGTCACGAGCACCACGATGGCCGCGACCACCACCAGCACCAGCGACAATGCCACGGCGGCATCGGCGTCGGCCTCGCGCTGCAGATAGATCTCCAGCGGCAGCGTCCGCGTCACGCCCTCGCGGGAACCGGCGAACGTCAGCGTGGCGCCGAACTCGCCCAGCGACCGCGCGAACGCCAGGACCGAGCCCGACACCAGACCCGGGGCCAGCATCGGCAGCGTGACCCGGCGCCACACCGTGGTCGGTCGGGCGCCCAGCGTGGCCGCGACCGCCTCGTACTGTGACCCGGCCGTACGGGCCGCGCCTTCCAGGGCGATCACCAGGAACGGCAGGGAGACGAACGTCTGCGCCAGCACGACCGCCGTCGTCGAGAAGGCGATGTGCACACCCGCCGCGTCCAGGTACCTGCCGATCAGCCCCAGCCGGCCGAAGGCGTACAACAGCGCGATACCGCCGACGACCGGCGGCAACACCAACGGCAGCAGGATCAGTGGGCGGGTCCAGCGCACCACCCGGGAGCCGCTGCGCGCCAGGACCAGCGCCATCGGCACACCCAGCACCACGCAGAGCACGGTGCTGGCCGCGGCGGTCTTGAGACTCAGGGCCAGCGCGGTCACCGACGAGTCGCTGCTGATGAGCTCCAGGAATCGCGACCAGTCGACCTTCGCCGCGACCGCGATCAGCGGGAGGACGACGAACACCGCACCCAGAGCCGCCGGGACGTAGATCCAGCGCGGCAGCCCGGGGTTCAAGGCTGTGCGAACCCGAACTGCGCCAGGGTCTGGCGGCCCGTGTCACTCGTGACCAGGTCGACGAACCGCTGGGCAGCCGAGGCGTCGGCCGCCGACTTCAGCACCCCGATCGGGTAGATGTTCACCGCCGACGCCGCCTGCGGGAACTCGACCGTGGCCACATTGTCGCCCGCCGACTTGGCGTCGGTCTGATAGACGAGCCCCGCGTCGGCCTGGCCGCTGGTGACCTTGTTCAGCACGTCGGTCACCGACGTCTCCTCACTGACCGGCTTGAGTTCGACGCCGACGATCTTCTCGGCCTTCCGCGTCGCCGTGCCGCACGGCACCTGACGGGCACACACCACGACGTTCAGTCCGGGCCGGGCCAGATCACCGAAGTTGCCCACATGCTTGGGGTTTCCCGGCGGGGTCACGATGACGAGCGTGTTGGCGGCGAAGTTCACCGGGGTGCCCGCGAGCAACCCGGCCTTGGCCGCCTTGGTCATGTTGTTGGCGTCGGCCGAGGCGAACACATCGGCCTTCGCGCCCTGCGTCAGCTGTTCGACCAACGACGACGAGCCCGCGAAGTTGAACTGCACGTCCGCGCCCGGGTTCTCCTTCTTGTAGCGGTCGGCGAGCGCGGTGAATGCCTGCTTCAGGGACGCCGCCGCGTACACGTTGACGACGGGGCCCGAGGTCTTGTGCTCCGAACCGCATCCGGACAACGCTCCGACTCCGCCGAGCAGGACCGATACCGCCACAGCGCGCATCAACTTGCGCATGAGCCACATGCGCAAAACCCTAGGGGTCATTCCTCCGCGTGGCGAGTTTCGTCAGCTAGCTACTGTCCAGTAACATGGCGGCAACCGCGTTCAGCGTTGCACACGAGGAGGCCCTGTTCATGGACGTTCTGGTCACCGGAGGCGATACCGATCTCGGCCGCGTCATCGCCGCGGGATTCCGCGACGCCGGGCACAACGTCACCATCGCCGGCGCCCGCCGCGACGAGCTCGAAGTGGCCGCCAAGGAACTCGAAGTCGAGTCGATCGTGCTGGACAACACCGACGGCGCCGCGCTGGAGCAGATGCGCGACAAGCTGCCGCAGCACCTCGACACCATCGTGAACGTCCCGGCTCCCGCCTGGTCCGCCGGCGACCCGCGCACCTACACCCTGGCCGAGCGCGCCGCCGTATGGCGCAACACGCTCGACTCCTCGCTGCTGTCGGCCGTCCTGACCGTCCAGATCCTCGGCGACCAGATGCGTTCGGGCGGTGCCATCGTGACCGTCGTGCCGGAGTGCCCCAAGGACGGCACCGCCGACGCCGCGATCAAGGCGGCCGTGTCGAACTGGACCGCCGGCCAGGCCGAGCACTTCGGCGTCCGCGGCATCACGATCAACGTGGTCGCCGCCGGCCGCGGCTCGGAAGCGGGCTACGACGGCGTCGAGACCGGCGGTGCGACCGTCGGGTCCGAGCTGACCAAGCTCGCGCTCTTCCTGACCACGCCCGCAGCCCGCCACATCACCGGCGAGACGCTGCACGTGAGCGCCGGTGCGCTCGCAACCTTCGCCTGATCCGGATTTATTCCCGTTTCGCCCGGGCTTCGCGCCCGGCGAAACGCAGGACGCGACAAGGTGGTTGGTGACTAGGGTCGAATCGTGACGATTCGATTCGCTCTCCAGATTCCCAACTTCTCCTACGGCACCGGCGTCAGCGAGCTGTACCCGACCGTCGTCGCCCAGGCGCGGGAGGCCGAGGCCGCCGGCTTCGACTCCGTCTTCGTGATGGACCACTTCTATCAGCTGCCGATGATCGGCACCCCCGATCAGCCGATGCTCGAGGCGTACACCGCGCTCGGTGGCCTCGCGGCCGCGACCCAGAAGGTGCAGCTGGGCACCATGGTCACCGGCAACACCTACCGCAATCCGACGCTGCTGGCCAAGGCCATCACCACGCTCGACGTCATGAGCCAGGGCCGCGCGATCCTCGGCATCGGCACCGGCTGGTTCGAGCTCGAGCACGAGCAGCTCGGATTCGACTTCGGCACCTTCACCGACCGGTTCAACCGCCTGAACGAGTCACTGCAGATCGTGCTGCCGATGCTCAAGGGCGAGCGCCCGACCTTCAGCGGCCAGTACTACCGCACCGTCGAAGCCATGGCCAACCCCCGCTACCGCGACCACATCCCCCTGCTGATCGGCGGCCGCGGCGAGAAGAAGACCATCCCGCTGGCGGCACGGCACTTCGACCACCTGAACATCATCGGCGGCTTCGAAGAGCTGCCCCACAAGCTGGGCGTCGTCCGCGACGCTTGCGAGAAGATCGACCGCGACCCGGCGACCCTCGAAACCAGCATGCTGCTCACCGCGCTCATCGACGACCGGGCGACTCCCGCCGCGATCCCCGAGGCCAACCGCCAGAACATGGTCGCCGGCAGCGCCGAAAGCGTCGCCGAACAATTGAAGGCCAAGGTGTTCGACGTCGGCGTCGACGGCGTCATCATCAACATCCCGACGCAGGTCACGGGCTACGTACCCGGCGTCATCGCCGCACTCGGAGCTGCCCTGCATTCGGTGATCGGCGCCTAGCCGGGCCCGGTGGGGCATCTCACTGCATTGATCGATTCAGCTGCGACTAGCCTGTGTATGTAAACAGTCTTGTAGTAGTACGTCGAGGAGCCCCTCAACATGGTCCACCCCGGAGCTACGGCAACGGATCGCCACAAGGTCGTCATCATCGGTTCGGGCTTCGGTGGCCTGTCCAGTGCCAAAGCCCTCAAGCACGCTGATGTCGACATCAAGCTGATCGCCCGTACCACGCACCACCTGTTCCAGCCGCTGCTGTACCAGGTGGCCACGGGCATCATCTCCGAAGGTGAGATCGCCCCGCCCACCCGGCTGATCCTGCGCAAGCAGAAGAACGCCCAGGTGCTGCTCGGCGACGTGACGCACATCGACCTGGAGAACCAGACCGTCGACTCGATCCTGCTGGGGCACACCTACAGCACGCCGTACGACAGCCTGATCATCGCCGCCGGTGCCGGTCAGTCCTACTTCGGCAACGACCACTTCGCCGAGTGGGCGCCGGGCATGAAGACCATCGACGACGCGCTCGAACTGCGCGGCCGCATCCTCGGTGCGTTCGAGCAGGCCGAGCGGTCCAGCGACCCCGAGCGCCGCAAGAAGCTGCTGACCTTCGTGGTCGTCGGCGCCGGCCCGACCGGTGTGGAGATGGCCGGGCAGATCCAGGAGCTGTCGGACCAGACCCTCAAGGGCAGTTTCCGGCACATCGACCCGACCGAGGCCAAGGTCATCCTGCTCGACGCCGCGCCGGCGGTGCTGCCGCCCATGGGCGAGAAGCTGGGTCTGAAGGCCAAGAACCGGCTCGAGAAGATGGGCGTCGAGATTCAGCTCAACGCGATGGTCACCGACGTCGACCGCAACGGCATCACCGTCAAGGACAAGGACGGCACCATCCGGCGCATCGAGTCGGCCTGCAAGGTGTGGTCCGCCGGTGTGCAGGCCAGCCCGCTCGGTCGCGACCTGGCCAACCAGTCGGACACCGAGATCGACCGGGCCGGCCGCGTCAAGGTGAATCCGGACCTGTCGATCCCGGGCCACCCGAACGTTTTCGTCGTCGGTGACATGGCCTTCGTCGAGGGCGTCCCGGGCATGGCGCAGGGCGCGATCCAGGGCGGCAAGCACGTCGCCGCGATCCTGAAGAACGAGGCCAAGGCCCGCGCGCACGGCACCAAGCCCAAGCCGCGCGAACCGTTCTCGTACTTCGACAAGGGCTCGATGGCCACGGTCTCCAAGTGGAACGCCGTCGCCCAGATTCCGCTCGGCGAGAAGGCCAAGCTGGAATTCGGCGGCTTCATCGCCTGGCTGGCGTGGCTGGGGCTGCACCTGATCTACCTCGTGGGCTTCAAGACCAAGATCGCCACGCTGCTGTCGTGGACGGTGACGTTCATGAGCCGCCAGCGCGGTCAGCTGACCATCACCGAGCAGCAGGCCTACGCCCGCACCCGCATCGGCGAACTCGAGGAGATCGCATCATCTGTTCAAGCCACACCCGACCCGGTGGCTTCCTGAACTAAAGCCTTGGTCCCTGCCACGCCGACAGGCAACCCCCGTCGGCCAGGGGCATGACCACCTGATCTCGGCGTGATTCGTACCCATCGGCGGTACGGATCACGCCGAGATCGCTTTCTGGGTAACAGAATTCGCTGACATACGCGCGCGGAGCGGCGATCTCGTCGTCACTGACGGCGCCGGCGCCGAGTTCGACGCGGTGCCGCACCACCGGCAGCGCCTCGTGGTCGACGTGCAGTGTGCCCTCCCAGAAGCCGTGCTGCTCGCCGGTCCGTCCGACCTGTACGCGTTCGCGCAGCCGCACCCGGCCCGTCTCGGCGATCTGCAGTCGCGTCGTGGCCCGGTGGCTGCTGCCGCCCGCGACGACGGTCGGCTCCGGATCCAGGTCGAGTTCCCCGGCCACTTCGAGATCCCAGGCCGAGCGTGACTGCGCCGTCATCGCACCGGGCAGCACCACCATGGCAGCCACGCTGCGCACCCGCAGCCGGGCACCGGCCTCGACGATGACGCGCACGTCGATGGTGTCACCGCCCAATGGTGTTGCGGCCGTGGACACCAGGTGGACGGCGTCGGGGGCGGTGCGGCGCGCGGCCACACCGCCGACGCATTCGATGCGCGGGCCCCGGCCGGGGGTCGCGACGATCAGAACCTGGGTGTGCATCACTCAGGCGTTCGTCACCCCGGCGCCGGCGAGCTGTTCGCGCACCCAGGCCTGCACCAGCGACGCGGCCGGATCCTCGGTGAGCGAGATCAGCACCGTCGGGCGGTCACCGCGCACCTGGCCGGCGTCGCGCCGCATGACGTCGAGGTCGGCGCCGACCATCGGCGCGAGATCGGTCTTGTTGACCACCAACAGGTCCGAGTACGTGACGCCGGGGCCGCCCTTGCGCGGCACCTTGTCACCACCGGCCACGTCGACGACGAAGATCTGGACGTCCACCAGACCCGAGGAGAACGTCGCGGTCAGGTTGTCTCCCCCGGACTCCACCAGGATGAGGTCGAGCTTGTCGTTGGTCTCGATGAGATCGTCGATGGCGTCCAGATTCGCGGTGATGTCGTCGCGGATCGCGGTGTGCGGGCAGCCGCCGGTCTGCACCGCGGCGATGCGCTCGTCGGGCAGCACGGCGTGCCGGCGCAGGAAGTCGGCGTCCTCGGTGGTGTAGATGTCGTTGGTCAGCACGGCCAGGGACAGCTCGTCGCGCAGCTGCCGGCACAGCGCCGCGACGAGCGCCGTCTTACCGGAGCCGACGGGGCCGCCGACGCCGATGCGCAGCGGCTCACCCGGCTGCCGCTCGCGCTTGGGCCGGCCGTGGTGATGGTGCGGCTGGCCGTCGATGAAATGTGGTGGCATGGTGGACCTTTCGGTTCAGGAGGCGAACAGGGGGCGGTCGCGGCCGGCGTGTCGTTGCGCCAGGACGTCGAGCAGTGGATCGGACAGGTCCGCGATGCCTTTCGCCGCTTCGGCCGCGGTGGCGTCGCACAGCCCCGACAGCTCGAAGGTCAGCGCGGCGACGTCGGCCGGATCGAGTGCCAGCAGGCGTTGCGCCGCCGTCGCCGAGCCGGTCATGGTGGTGTAAACGACTGTGGCGCACGTCTGTTCGGGGTCGAGCCCGCTGACACGACCCACCACACCCGAGGCCACCGCGAGATGTGGCCGGGTGCCCACGGTGCTCCAGTCGGTGTCCGGCCAGACCCGGCGCGCCAGCCGTACCAGCCCACGGCCCTGCGCCCGGGAGGCCTGCCGGGCCGCGGGAGCTGGTGTGCGCGCGTCGGTTTCGCGGTCGGCTGCCACCGGGTCGAGCCCGCTGTGGACCGCCGCGGCGATGGAGGCGGTGACGAGCCCCTGGGTCCGGATGCGCCGGCGCAGGTAGGCCTGCAGCGTCACCACGTTGGTCACCAGACCGCTGGTGACCGCCTCCTCGACACCGCCGGAGTGGACGTGCCCGCCGGTCGGCAGCCGCGAATCCGCCAGTGCCAGCAGGGTGGCCAGGCCACTATCCATCAGAACAGCCGCTGTCCATCAGAACAGGAAGTATCTCTGTGCCATCGGCAGCTCGGCGGCGGGTTGTTCCTGCCAGACCTCGCCGTCGATGCGGACCGTGAACGTGTCGGGATCGACCCGGATGTCGGGCATGGCGTCGTTGAGCGGCAGGTCGGCCTTGCCCCGGCCACGGACGTTCTTGACCGGAACGAGCCTGCGCCGCAAGCCGAGTCGCGCCGCGAGGTCGTCCTCGATGGCGGTGGGCGAGACAAAATGCACCGCCAGGCCGGCCGCCACCGTCGGGTGGGCGCCGAACATCGGCCGCGGCAGGACGGGTTGCGGCGTCGGGATCGAGGCATTGGCGTCGCCCATCGCCGCCCAGGCGATCGCGCCGCCTTTGAGCACCAGGTGCGGACGGACGCCGAATAACGCGGGCTCCCAGAGCACCAGATCGGCCAGCTTGCCGACCTCCACCGAGCCCAGCTCGTGATCGATACCGTGCGTCACCGCCGGGCAGATGGTGTACTTCGCCACGTAGCGGCGGACCCGGTTGTTGTCGTTGCCTCGCGCGCCGCCGGGGTCGCCTTCGAGCGGACCGCGGCGCTTCTTCATCACGTGCGCCGTCTGCCACGTCCGCATCACCACCTCGCCGATGCGGCCCATGGCCTGGCTGTCACTGCCGATCATCGAGATGGCGCCGATGTCGTGCAGCAGGTCCTCGGCGGCGATGGTGGACGGCCGAATCCGGCTCTCCGCGAACGCCAAATCCTCCGGCACGGCAGCGTTGAGGTGGTGGCACACCATCAGCATGTCGAGGTGTTCGTCGAGGGTGTTGACGGTGTGCGGGCGCGTCGGGTTGGTCGAACTGGGCATCACGTTCGGGTGACTGGCCACCGTGATGATGTCGGGCGCATGACCGCCGCCGGCGCCCTCGGTGTGGTACGCGTGGATGGCCCGGCCGGCGATGGCCGCCAGCGTGTCCTCGACGAACCCCATCTCGTTGAGCGTGTCGGAGTGCAGGGCCACCTGGACGTCGGCCTCCTCGGCCACCCGCAGACACGCGTCGATGGTGGCCGGGGTGGTGCCCCAGTCCTCGTGCAACTTGAAACCGGCGGCGCCGCCGCGCAACTGCTCCCACATCGAGTCGGGGTTGATGGTGTTGCCCTTGCCCAGCAACAGGATGTTCATCGGCCAGCCGTCGAGCGCCTGCAGCATGCGCCCGAGATGCCAGGCGCCGGGCGTGACAGTGGTGGCCTTGCTGCCCTCGGCCGGTCCGGTGCCGCCACCGATCATGGTGGTGATGCCGCCGCCGATCGCCTCCTCCAGCAGCTGGGGACAGATGAAGTGCACGTGACAGTCGATGCCGCCGGCGGTGAGGATGCGGCCGTTGCCGGCGATGATCTCGGTGGACGGGCCCACCACGAGATCGGGGTGCACCCCGGACATGATGTCGGGGTTGCCGGCCTTGCCGATGGCGACGATGCGGCCGTCCCGAATCCCGATGTCGGCCTTGATGATTCCCCAGTAGTCGATGATGATCGCGCCGGTGATCACGGTGTCCGGCGCGCCGTCGGCCCGGGTCGTACGCGCCTGCCCCATCGACTCACGCAGCACCTTGCCGCCGCCGAAGACCGCCTCGTCGCCCGACAGGCCCGGGCCGCCGCTGAGGTCCTCGGTGATCTCGATCAGCAGATCGGTGTCCGCCAGACGGATGCGGTCGCCCGTCGTCGGCCCGAAGAGCGCCGCATACCGTGAGCGGGAAAGGGAACTCATTCGTGCCGTCCGTTCTTCGCGCCAGCGCTCATCAGCCATCCAGCTTTCCGGGCGGATTCAGCGACAGCCCGTACACCTCGCGGGTTCCGCCCAACGGGACCAGGGCAACCCGCTGCGCGACCCCGGGTTCGAACCTGATCGCGGTGCCCGCCGGCACGTCGAGCCGGTACCCGTGTGCGGCGGCGCGGTCGAACTCCAACGCGGAATTGGCCTGCGGGAAATGCACGTGGCTGCCGACCTGCACCGGCCGGTCACCGGCGTTGACCACGTCGAGGGTCAGCCGCTCGGCACCGGCGTTGATGGCGATATCGCCGTCGCCGTAAAGGATTTCGCCCGGAATCAGCCCCGCCCCCTCGACGGTCGCGCGTTCGGTCATCGTCGGGCCTCAGGCGATCGGATAGTGGACGGTGACGAGTTTGGTGCCATCCGGGAAGGTGGCCTCGACCTGGACGTCGGACAGCATCTCCGGGACCCCCTCCATGACGTCGTCGCGGCTGAGCACCTCACGGCCGCTGACCATGAGCTCCGCGACGGTCCGCCCGTCACGGGCGCCTTCCATCAGGTGATCGGTGATCACCGCGACCGCCTCGGGATGATTGAGGCGCAGCCCTCGGGCCTGCCGTCGGCGCGCCAGTTCGGCGGCGTACGAAATCAGCAGGCGTTCTTGCTCATGCGGCGTCAAACGCATAAGGGGCGATATTGCCACGGCACGCCGGGAATGGCATGTCGGGCGGTGGTTTTCAGCCCCTCACCGCAGGCGGGCGCTCAGCCCTCGAGGTTCTGCAGCCGCACCTGGCCCCGCGCCACCGGACGATCGTCCTCGTCGGTAATGGTGACCAGCCACAGCTGCTGCCGCCGGCCCCGGTGGATCGGCGTCGAGGTGGCGGTGACGGTGCCGGCCTTGAGCGCGCGGAGGAAGTCGGTGTTGTTGTTGACGCCGACGACGGTGCCGCCGCCGTGCTCGGCGAGCCAGACGTGGCCGGACACGCTCGCCAGACCCTCGACGATGGCGCAGTAGACGCCACCGTGCACGATGCCCCACGGCTGCAGGATCTTGTCGGTGATGGTCAGCTGGGCGCGGCCGCCGTCCGGGGTGACCTCGAGATAGGTCAGTCCGATTTCGCTGTCGAAGCCCTTGCCGAGGCCCTCGGGCACAGATGTCGTCACGAATAGCTGTCTACACGAGCGCCGGTGGCGGCGAGTTCGGCACCCACGCGCCACCAAAGCGAGCAGGCCCCGCACCGATGGTGCGGGGCCTGCTCTTCGAATGGACCGGGAATCACTGCAGCCCTCAGGATTCCGGCGCGGTCCGTTGGTCTTTCGACTCCTGAATAGTAGGCAAGGCTTGCCTAATTAGCAAGCCCTTGCCAGTTGCATCCGGTCGCGGCCGCGCACCGGCGCACCGAACCCAACAAGGGTGTCCAGCACCGCCTGCGCACGGCGCATACCGTCAGCCTCGCCCACCCCGGCCAACAGCGGCACCTGGGTCGCCGTGCTGACCACGGACGCACCGACGATGTGCCACATCGCCGACACCGCGAGGATGCCGCCGCTGACGTCGAAGAGCTTCGCGAACAGCGGGTTCAGCGCACGGTGGCAACGATGGGCGAGCCAGGTCGCGAGCGCTTCCTCACCCGGGAACGCGACGACACCCTCCCCGATCCGGCGGGTCGCCGGCACTCCCAGCCCTCCGAACACCGGATCCCCGGGCAGCACCCGCAATGTCGGGTCGGCGACGCCGACCCAGTCGATGCCGCCCTCCGAGTCGACGTGGACCCACAGGTTCTCCAAGCCGGGATCCCAGGCACGGCCCTCGAGCACCAGCAGCGGCACGACCCGGCCGACCACGACGTGCGCCAGCATTGCGGCCACCTGCTGGGCGGCCACCGCCTCGCTGCCGGTGTCGCCGGTCGCCGTGTCGAACATCATCTGCATGCGGTCGCCCGTCACCGCTTCGGCGAGCGGCCACCATCGGCGTCGGGAGATGTCGTCCATCACCGCGACGCCGTAGACCCGGGGATCACTGGGACACAACTCGCGCAGACGACGACTCGACTCGTGCAGCGGCAGCATCCGGCGGATGTCCATCGTGGCGATCAGCGGGTCAGTCACAGCGGAGGGCATGAACACATCCTTAAGTTAGGTTAGCCTTACTATAGTGACGACCCGCGAGATGTAAACCGCTGTGACGGGACTCACAAGCAGCAGAAAAACAGCCCTGACCGGGAACCACGACGCGCCACCGGGGCGTTGGGGAGAACATCCGAAATGGATACGACGCACGGTAGTAAATGCGTAGTACCCTGAGAACACTGCCGAAAGAGTGAAATAGGACATGGCGAAATTGACGCGACTGGGCGAGCTGGAGCGCGAGGTGATGGACCACCTGTGGTCCTCCCGCGAGCCGCAAACCGTGCGTCAGGTGCATGAAGCACTCGCGACGCGCCGGGATCTGGCCTACACCACGATCATGACCGTGCTGCAGCGCCTGGCGAAGAAGAACCTGGTCGTCCAGCATCGTGACGACCGCGCGCACCGCTACGCACCGACCCACGGCCGCGACGAGCTGGTCGCGGGCCTGATGGTCGACGCCCTCGACCAGGCCGCGGACTCCGGCAGCCGCGTCGCGGCGCTGGTGCATTTCGTCGAACGCGTCGGCGTCGACGAGGCCGATGCGCTCCGGCGCGCCCTCGATGAGCTGGAAGCCAAGCACCGAATCCCACCGGCGACTGGCAATTCCGGCACCGACTGAGAGACACTAAGCGCGTGTCCGCCCTGGCCTTCACCATCGTCGCGCTACTGCTGGTCGGGCCGGTACCCGCCCTGCTGGCGCGCGCATCGTGGCCACAGCGGGCCCCCCGGGCCGCGATCGTGCTGTGGCAGTCCGTCGCCATCGCCGCCGTGCTCTCCGCCTTCAGCGCCGGTATCGCCGTCGCCAGCAGGCTTTTCGCGCCTGGCCCGGACGGTCGTCCCACAACCACCGCGACCAGCGAGATCAGCGTCATGGGCTGGCCGTTGTGGATCACCCATGTCGCGGTCTTCGCCCTGACCCTCGTCGTCAGCGCCCGGCTGGCCATCGCCTTCGTCCAGGTCGCCATCGCGACGCGGCGCCGACGTGCCCACCACCGGATGATCGTCGACCTGCTCGACTGTTCGCGGGACACCGCCCCCGCACCCCAGGCCCGTCACCTCATCGGGCACGGCCTGCGCATCCTCGATGTCCAGCAGCCCCTCGCCTACTGTCTGCCCGGCGTCCGCAGCCGCGTCGTCCTCAGCGAAGGTGCGCTCAAGCACCTCGACGACAGTGAGATCGCCGCCATCCTCAGCCACGAACACGCCCACCTGCGCGCCCGGCACGACCTCGTGCTCGAGATGTTCATCGCCGTGCACGCCGCCTTCCCCCGCTTCGTCCGGAGCGCCAGCGCCCTCGACGCGGTCCGGTTCCTGATCGAACTGCTCGCCGACGACGCCGCCGTCCGCGCCACCGGCCCCACGCCACTGGCCCGCGCCCTGGTGGCCTGCGCGTCGGGCCGGGCACCCAAGGACGCCCTCGCCGCGGGCGGGCCGACGACCGTCCTGCGGGTGCAGCGCCTGGCCGGCGAACCCAACAGCTCCTGGGTCGCCGCGGGCGCCTACCTGGCGGCCGCCTCCGTCCTGGTCGTACCGACCGTCGCGGTGGCTGTGCCCTGGCTCACTGAATTGCACCGGTTGTTCTTCTCGTAGACTTTGCGACTGGCAGCATCTCCCTTCCGTGGCGGATGACGCCGCACCGGCCCAGGCCGGTCCGAAATGCTATGCGCCACAACCAAACAACGAAAGGGCCAGCCGTGAGCTCGTCGGGAAACCCGGAATCAACCACCGCTACCGCCCAGATCGGGGTCACCGGCCTGGCGGTCATGGGCTCCAATCTCGCCCGTAACTTCGCCCGCCACGGCTACACCGTCGCGCTGCACAACCGCTCCGTCGCCAAGACCGACGCGCTGCTGGCCGAGCACGGCTCGGAGGGCAAGTTCGTCCGCAGCGAGACCATCGCCGAGTTCCTGGACGCGCTGGAGAAGCCGCGCCGCGTGATCATCATGGTCAAGGCCGGCGATCCGACGGACGCCGTGATCAACGAACTCGCCGACGCCATGGAGCCCGGCGACATCATCATCGACGGTGGCAACGCGCTGTACACCGACACCATCCGCCGCGAGAAGGCGATCCGCGAGCGCGGCTTGCACTTCGTCGGTGCCGGCATCTCCGGTGGCGAAGAGGGCGCGCTCAACGGCCCGTCGATCATGCCGGGCGGGCCCGCCGAGTCGTACGTCTCGCTCGGGCCGCTGCTCGAAGAGATCTCCGCGCACGTCGACGGCGTGCCGTGCTGCACGCACATCGGGCCCGACGGCGCCGGCCACTTCGTCAAGATGGTGCACAACGGCATCGAGTACTCCGACATGCAGCTCATCGGTGAGGCCTACCAGCTGCTGCGCGACGGCCTCGGCATGGCAGCCGGCGAGATCGCCGACGTGTTCGCCGAATGGAACAAGGGCGACCTGGACAGCTACCTCATCGAGATCACCGCCGAGGTGCTCAAGCAGGTCGACGCCAAGACCGGCAAGCCGCTGGTCGACGTCATCGTCGACGAGGCCGAGCAGAAGGGCACCGGCCGCTGGACCGTCAAGTCCGCGCTCGACCTCGGCATCCCGATCACCGGTATCGCCGAAGCCGTTTTCGCCCGCGCCCTGTCGGGCTCGGTGCCGCAGCGCCGCGCGACGGTCGGCCTGGCCTCGGGCCACCTCGGCGAAAAGCCCAGCGACGCCACGAAATTCATCGAGGACGTGCGGCAGGCGCTGTACGCCTCCAAGATCGTCGCGTACGCGCAGGGCTTCAACCAGATCGAGGCCGGCAGCGCCGAATACGGCTGGAACGTCAAGCCCGGCGACCTGGCCACCATCTGGCGCGGCGGCTGCATCATCCGCGCCAAGTTCCTGAACCGGATCAAGGAGGCGTTCGACGCCGAACCGGAACTCGCCACCCTGCTGGCCGCGCCGTACTTCCGCAGCGCGGTCGAGTCGGGCATCGACAGCTGGCGCCGCGTCGTCGTGACCGCCACCGAGCTGGGCATCCCGGTCCCGGGCTTCGCGTCGTCGCTGTCGTACTACGACGCGCTGCGCACCGAACGGCTGCCCGCCGCGCTGACGCAGGGCCTGCGCGACTTCTTCGGCGCCCACACCTACGGCCGCACCGACGCCCCGGAGGGCAAGAAGTTCCACACCCTGTGGAGCGGCGACCGCACCGAGGTCGAAGCCTAGGTTTCCCGTCACGCGAACTGCCCCTCTGCACCGGCAGCGGGGCAGTTCTGCGTCCACTCGGCATTGTCGGGCGAGCCAACTAGGCTGACGGTGTGCAGTTTCTCGAGTATGAATCGGCTGGCCACCGGCCCCCGTACGACCTGACCTACAACGACGTCTTCGTGGTACCGGGGCGCTCCGAACTGACGTCCCGCTTCGACGTCGACCTGGCCACCACCGACGGCACGGGCACCACCATCCCGATCGTCGTCGCCAACATGACCGCTGTCGCCGGCCGCCGCATGGCCGAGACCGTGGCCCGCCGCGGCGGCATCGTGGTGCTGCCGCAGGACCTGCCCATCGATGCCGTGCGGGGCACCGTCGACTTCGTCAAGAGCCGCGACCTGGTGGTCGACACCCCGGTCGTGCTCGCGCCCGACGACTCGGTCTCGGACGCGCTGGCCCTGATCCACAAGCGCGCGCACGGCGCCGCGGTCGTCGTCGACGACGGCCGCCCGCTGGGCCTGGTCACCGAGGCCGGCTGCGCCGGGGTGGACCGCTTCGCGCGCGTCCGCGACGTGGCCACCACCGACTTCGTGTCAGCGCCCGCGGGCACCGAGCCGCGCAAGGTGTTCGACCTGCTGGAGCACTCCCCGACCGGCGTGGCAGTCCTGACCAATGCCGACGGCTCGCTGGCCGGCGTGCTGACGCGCACCGGTGCCATCCGCGCCGGCATCTACACCCCCGCCGTCGACGCGCAGGGCCGGCTCCGCATCGCGGCCGCCGTCGGCATCAACGGTGACGTCGCCGCCAAGGCCCGGGCCCTGGCCGAGGCCGGTGTCGACGTCCTGGTGGTCGACACCGCGCACGGGCACCAGTCCAAGATGCTCGACGCGCTGTCCGCCGTGGCCGCGCTCGACCTCGGGCTGCCGCTGGCCGCCGGCAACGTGGTGTCGGGCGCCGGCACGCGCGACCTGATCAACGCGGGCGCGTCCATCGTCAAGGTGGGCGTCGGCCCGGGCGCCATGTGCACCACGCGGATGATGACCGGGGTGGGCCGCCCGCAGTTCTCCGCGGTCGTCGAATGTGCCGCGGCGGCAAAGGAACTCGGCGGCCACGTCTGGGCCGACGGCGGCGTCCGGCACCCGCGCGACGTGGCACTGGCCCTGGCGGCGGGCGCCTCGAACGTGATGATCGGGTCGTGGTTCGCCGGCACGTACGAGTCACCGGGCGACCTGCTGATGGACCGCGAGGGCCGCGTCTACAAGGAGAGCTTCGGCATGGCCTCCAAGCGCGCGGTCGCGGCCCGCACGGCCAGCGATGGCGCGTTCGACAGGGCCCGCAAGGCCCTGTTCGAGGAAGGCATCTCGTCGTCGAAGATGGCGCTGGACCCGGTGCGCGGCGGCGTCGAGGACCTGCTCGACCACATCACGTCCGGCGTCCGCAGCACCTGCACGTACGTCGGCGCGGCAAACCTCGCCGAGCTGCACGAGAAGGTGGTGCTCGGGGTGCAGTCGGCCGCCGGATTCGCCGAAGGACACCCGCTGCCGACGGGTTGGTGAGCAGGTCCGCAAGGGCCGACCAGCTACCATTGCCGTACGGCCGCCGCACGCAGCAGGCGTCGGACGGCTGTCGATATCGATTCAGCGAAAGGGAGCACGTGCCGCAGGCACCTGTTGGGGCGTCGACCGTCCCGAGCCAGGCGGGAGCGTGCCAGGCCGATCACGCGCTCCCCGAGTCGAGCGCCGAGTCCATCGACTCCGAACCTCCCAGTAGCCGGCCGGGCCGTCAGCCCGGCGCCCCGAGCGGTGGTGCACGGTGACCACCGCGCTGACCATCGCGAGCCTGGCCGCGTTCATCCTGCTCACCCTCGGGACGGCAGTCTTCGTGGCGGCCGAGTTCTCCCTGACGGCGCTGGAACGCAGCACCGTCGAGGCCAACGCCCGTGACGGGGGCCGCCGCGACCGCATCATCCGCACCGCGCACCGCAACCTGTCCTTCCAGCTGTCGGGCGCCCAGATCGGCATCTCGATCACCACGCTGATCACCGGTTACCTCGCCGAGCCCGTCGTGGCGCGGCTGCTGCACGGCCCGCTGCACGCCGTCGGCCTGCCCGAGCGGTTCACCGACCCGGTGGCCCTGACGCTGGCGCTGCTGATCGCCACGTCGGTGTCGATGGTGTTCGGCGAGCTGGTGCCCAAGAACCTCGCCGTCGCCCGGCCGGTGCCCACCGCGCGCGCCACCGTGCCGTGGCAGTGGTTCTTCTCCCTGTTGTTCTCCCCCGCCATCAAGCTGACCAACGGCACCGCCAACTGGGTGCTGCGCCGGCTCGGGGTCGAGCCCGCCGACGAGCTCCGCTCGGCGCGGTCCGCGCAGGAGCTGCTGGCGCTGGTGCGCAACTCCGCCGAGAGCGGCTCGCTGGACCCGCAGACGGCCGAATTGATCGACCGCTCACTGCAATTCGGCGGCCGCACCGCCGAGGAACTGATGACGCCGCGGTCCATGATCGAGTCGCTGGAGGTCACCGACACCGTCGCCGACCTCATCGAGACGGCCATCCGCACCGGGTTCTCGCGCTTCCCCATCGTCGCCGGCGACCTCGACGAGACCGTCGGCATCGTGCACGTCAAACAGGTCTTCGCGATACCCGTCGAGCTGCGCGCCGGCACCCGGCTGGCGCAGCTGGCGCGGCCCGTCCCGACGGTGCCGTCGACCCTCGACGGTGACGCGGTGATGACCCAGATCCGGGCCAACGGCGTCCAGACCGCCCTCGTGGTCGACGAATACGGCGGCACCGCCGGCATGGTCACCGTCGAGGACCTCATCGAGGAGATCGTCGGCGACGTCCGCGACGAACACGACGACGCCACCCCCGACGTCGTCGAGGTGCGCGACGGCTGGCTGGTGTCGGGTCTGATGCGCATCGACGAGGTGGACACCGAGACCCCGTTCCGCGCGCCCGAAGGCGATTACGAGACCATCGGTGGCCTGGTGCTCAAGGAGCTCGGCCACATCCCGGACGTCGGCGACACCGTCGTCCTGACCGAATTCGACCCGGACAATCCCGAACTGGACCCCGTGCGCTGGAAGGCCACGGTGATCCGGATGGACGGCCGGCGCATCGACCAGCTGGAGCTCACCCAGCTGGACCCGACCGAGTCGGGAGCCGACCATGAATGACGTCCTCGGCATCCTGCTGACCATGGTGCTGCTGGGCGCCAACGCGTTCTTCGTCGGGTCTGAGTTCGCGCTCATCTCGGCGCGGCGCGACCGGCTGCAGGCACTGGCCGAACAGGGCAAGCGCAGCGCCGTCACCGTGCTGCGGGCCGGTGAGCGGCTGTCGATGATGCTCGCCGGTGCCCAGCTCGGCATCACGATCTGCTCGATCCTGCTGGGCCGCGTCGGCGAACCGGCCGTCGCGCACCTGCTCGAGGAGCCCTTCGACGCGGTCGGCGTGCCCGATACGGTGCTGCACACCGTGTCCTTCGGCGTCTCCCTGGCGATCGTGGTGACGGTGCACGTGCTGCTGGGCGAGATGGTGCCCAAGAACATCGCCATCGCCGGGCCAGAGAAGGCCGCGATGCTGCTGATCCCGCCGTACCTGGTCTACATGAGCGTCGCCCGGCCGTTCGTCATCTTCTACAACTGGTGCGCCAACAGCACGCTGCGGCTGCTCGGCGTCGAGCCCAAGGACGAGCTGGACGTCACGGTCTCGTCGGTCGAACTGTCCGAGATGCTGACCGAATCACTGTCGGAGGGGCTGCTCGACGCCGAGGAACACGTCCGCCTCAAGCGCGCGCTGGACATCCGGACCCGGACGGTCAAGGACGTCGCGATACCGCTGCAGGACATCCGCGCGGTGCCGATCGCCGCGCCCGGGACCGGTCCCACGGTGGGCGCGGTGGCCCAGGCGCTGCGCGAGACGGGCTACTCCCGGTTCCCGGTCACCGACGGGCACAGCGCCTACCTCGGCTACCTGCACATCAAGGACGTGCTGCCGTGCATGGACGACAACGACGCGGTCCTGGACCGGTCCATGGTGCGCCCGCTGCCCATGGTCGCCTCGACGCTGCCGGTCGCCGACGCGCTGTCGTGGCTGCGCCGCAACAACAGTCACCTGTCCCTGGTGACCACCGACGGCTACGTCACCGCGATGGTGGCGCTGGAAGACCTGGTCGAGGACCTCGTCGGCGTGGTGCGTGACGGTACCCACCGTGTCTGAGACGGTGTGCGCGCCGCCGCGGGTCCTGGCCGAGGACGACTGGGCGGCGCGGGAACAGCGCTACCTGGACCGCGTCGACGCCTTCCTGGCGCCGCATGAACGGCGGATGCGGGCGGGCGAGCCGCACCCGGTGTGGGACTTCCTGTTCACGTACTACAGCCTCAAGCCCCGCCAGCTACGGCGCTGGCATCCGGGATACGGCCGGGCGCTGAGTGGTCCCGGCGCGCTGCGGTTCACCGACCGGGCCGGGTACGGCCGGTGCGGTGACGCCGTGACGGTGACGCCCGAGTACCTCGCCGGCCGCCGCGAGACCGTCGCCTTCGTCGCCGACCTGTTGGCTGCGACGGCGGCCCGCCCGGCGCGGCTGAACTGTTTCGGCCTGCACGAATGGGCCATGGTGTACCGCGCGCCCGAGGTGCGGCACGCCCAGGTGCCGCTGCGGCTGAGCGCGTCGGACACCGATGCCGTGGTCGAGTCGATGCCGCTGCGGTGCACGCATTTCGACGCCTTCCGGTTCTTCACCGAGGCGGCCGTACCGCGTAACGGCGAAGCCCTCACCCGACACGCCCAAGCGGCCACCGAGCAGCCGGGGTGCGTGCACGCAAATATGGACTTGTACAAATGGAGTTACAAGCTCGGACCTTTGCTGGAGTCGAATCTGTTGATGGATTGCCTTGACCTCGCGGCGGACGCACGCGTCCTCGACATGCAGGCCAGCCCGTACGACCTGAGCGACTACGGCATCGAGCCGATCGCCATCGAGGACCCGTCGGGCCGCGCCGAGTATGTGCGCCGCCAGCAGGACATCGCCAATCTCGCTGTGCCGCTGCGGGACTCGCTGCTGTCCGAGTGCCGGGCCTTGCTCGCGTACGACACCGACGGCGGCATGCTGTGACGGCCCGGACGGCGCTGCGCATCGCGGCGGCTGCCCTCGCCGCCGTGCTGACCGTCGCCGGCTGCTCCGACGATGCGCCGGGCCGCAGCCCGCAGCGCAGTGGTCAGGTGTTGCCGGGCGACTACAGCGGCGCCGGCCCCGGCACGCTCGTCGCCGCGCAGCCGCTGACGACCGTCGACCCCGAACTGGCCGGGCTGACCGCGATCTCCGCGCGCATCACCTACGTCTCGACTTCGGGCATCAACGACAGCCATCCCAAGGTGACGGGCTCGGTGTTCCTGCCGAAGGGCAACCCGCCCGAGGGCGGCTGGCGCATCATCGCCCTGGCCAACCCGGGCAGCGGCATCAAGTCCGACTGCGCGCCGTCGTCGTCGCCGAGCCTGCTGGGTCTGCTCCCGACCGTGCGACTCATGGTCGGCGCCGGCTATCTCGTGGCGATCACCGACTATCAGGGCATCGGGCTCGACGAGACCTATCACCCGTACCTGGACTCCACGACCGAGGGCTTCAACCTGATCGACCTGGCGCGGGCGACGCGCAAGCTGGTCTCCGCCGCCTCCACCAATTGGGTCGCCGTGGGCACCGGGCAGGGCGGTCAGGCCGCGTGGGCGGCCGCCGAGCTGGCCACCGACTACGGCGGCGGGCTCCGTCCACAGGGCGCCGTCGCGCTGGCCCCGACCGCGGCGCTCGAGTGGCTGGCCGACGCCTCGGCCGAGGGGAACCTGAACCGCGACCAGCAGCTGATGCTGCAGCAGTACCTCGCGGTCATGCCGCAGGCCTACCCCGGATTCCCCATCGAGGACTACCGCCGCGGCGCCGCCCGCGACCACTGGGACACGTTGTCGGCGTGCCGCGGCCCGGCGGTCGCCGACCGCACCGGCGTGCTGGATTCGCTGGGTCCGCACGACCTCGGCCCGACCACACCGGCAGCCGCCGACGCGTTGCGCGGTTACCTGCGCAAGGCGACGCTGCCGCAGGCGCCGGCCGCCGCGCCGATGCTGATCACCCCCGGGCCGCCCGACGGCCTGGTGCCGCCCGAGCAGACCGCCGCCGCCGTCGAACGGGCCTGCGCCATGGGCGACGTCATCGACTACGTCCAACCCGACGAGGCCGACGCCCTCGGCTGGATCACCGACCGGTTCAACGGGGTGCCCGCACCCAACACGTGCCCCGGCGCCACCCCGACCTCCACCACACCGACGTCGACGGCCAGTTCGCACTCGGACGACTCCGACAGCGACCAGTCGGACTCGGGTGGCGACGAGGTGACCCCGACCGCCGAACAGACCGCGGCCGAGACCGAGGCGCCGCACCACCAGCAGCCCGCGGCCCCGCCGCCGGCGGACCCCGGGGATGCCGAATGAACATCGGCCTGCTCGACGGCTGGCTCCCGACCCTGATCCAAGTGGTGACGGTGCTGGCACTGGTCGTCGCCGTCGGGCGACGGTCGCCGCGCTGGCTGCGGCTGTGGCTGCCGGTGGCCATCGGGACCGGCGTCGTCCTGGCCCTGGCGTGCAGCTGGTTCATCTCCGATCAGGGCCTGGCGGGCGGGCCGGCCCCGACGTCCCTGTGGGTGTGGATCGTGCTGACCGGGGTGGCGCTCGTCGTGGCCATCGCGGGCTGGCCCGGCCTGCACTGGTGGCGGCGGGCGGTGGCCGTCGCCGTGGTGCCGCTGTGCGCGGTCTGCGCGGGTCTGGCGGTCAACACCTGGACCGGCTACCTGCCGACCGTCGAGGCCCTGTGGCAGCGCGCCACCGGCGCCGAGCTGCGCGGCGAGATCGATCTCGAGACCGCGCTGACCATGCGCCGCTCCGGCGAGCGCCCGGACCGCGGCGTCCTCGTCTCGGTGCAGATTCCGACGACGGCGTCGGGCTTCCGCGCCCGTCCGGAGCTCGTCTACCTGCCGCCCGCGTGGTTCGCGCACGACGCCCCACAGCTACCGGCGGTCGTGATGGTGGGCGGCGAGTTCGGCTGGCCCGCCGACTGGCCGACGGCCGGCGGCGCGCAGCGCACCGCCGACGATTTCGCGGCCGCCCACGGCGGCAACGCCCCCATCCTGGTGTTCGTCGACACCAGCGGGCAGTTCTCCAACGACACCGAATGCGTCAACGGGCCGCGCGGTATGGCCGCCGATCACCTCACCAAAGATGTTGTGCCATTTGTCACGTCGACGTTCTCGGCGAGTGCCGACCCGTCGCGGTGGGGCATCGTCGGCTGGTCGGCCGGCGGCACGTGCGCGGTGATGACGACCGTCATGCACCCCGAGCTGTTCCAGACGTTCGTCGACATGGACGGCCAGGTCGGCCCCAACGCCGGTTCCGAACCCCAGACCATCGCGCGGCTCTTCGGCGGTGACGCGGCGGCGTTCGCCCATTTCGATCCCGCGACCGTGGTGCGGAAGCACGGCCCGTACACCGGCGTCGCCGGCTGGTTCGCGGTGTCGGAGAACGGGCCGGTGGTGTACCAGCCGGCACAGGCCGGCACGCCGACGAACGTGCAACCGCCGGACAATCCGGAGAGCCACACCGCCGTCGCGACCTACATGTGTGCGTTAGTCAGCGCCGCCGGCATCGAGTGCTCGGTCGTCCCGCACGGCGGTGACCACACGTTCCCCAGCGCCGCAGAGGTGTTCACCGCGGCCCTGCCGTGGCTGGCCGGACGCCTGCACACGCCCGGCGTCCCGGCCATCGGTTTGCCCGGCTCGACACCGCAATAACGGTGTGACCCGGTTCTCATTGGCCGACGCACCGGTGAGCTGCGGTTACCCACGGGTAAAGTGGATGGTCGCCGTGTGGGCTGCTTAGGAGGAAGAAGAAAATGACTGATCGTGTGACGGTGGGAAATCTGCGGGTGGCCCGCGTACTGCACGACTTCATCACCAACGAGGCTCTGCCCGGCACCGGGGTCGATCCGGACAGCTTCTGGGCGGGGGTCGACAAGGTTGTCACCGACCTGACCCCGCAGAACCAGGACCTGCTGGCCCGCCGTGACGACCTCCAGGCGCAGATCGACAAGTGGCACCGCGCCCGCGTCATCGACCCCGTCGACACCGACGAGTTCAAGACCTCCTACCAGGAGTTCCTGTCCGAGATCGGCTACCTGCAGCCGGAACCGGCCGACTTCAGCATCACGACCTCGGGCGTCGACCCGGAGATCACCAGCACCGCGGGACCGCAGCTGGTGGTGCCGATCCTGAACGCCCGGTTCGCGCTCAACGCCGCCAACGCCCGCTGGGGTTCGCTGTACGACGCGCTGTATGGCACCGACGTCATCTCCGACGAGGGCGGCGCCGAGGCCGGCAAGGGTGGCTACAACAAGGTGCGCGGCGACAAGGTGATCGCCTACGCCCGCAACTTCCTGGACCAGGCCGTCCCGCTGGCGGCCGGCTCGTGGGCCGACGTCACCGGTCTGAAGATCGACGACGAGCACCAGCTGCAGGCCGAATTTGAAGACGACCTGGCTCAGGCAGCTGACTCCTCGCGCGAGCGCTCGTCGGTCGGCCTGGCGAACCCCGAAGAGTTCGTCGGCTACACCGGCCAGCTCGGGGATGCCTCGTGGTCGGTGCTGCTCAAGCACCACGGACTGCACATCGAGATCCTGGTCGACCCCACCTCGCCGGTCGGCTCGACCGACAAGGCCGGCATCAAGGACGTCGTGCTGGAGTCCGCGGTCACCACGATCATGGACTTCGAGGACTCGGTCGCGGCCGTCGACGCCGACGACAAGGTGCTCGGTTACCGCAACTGGCTGGGCCTGAACAAGGGCGACCTGTCCGAAGAGGTCAGCAAGGGCGGCAAGACCTTCACCCGCGTGCTCAACCCCGACCGCGTGTTCACCACGCCGGACGGCGAGGGTGAACTGACCCTGCCGGGCCGCAGCCTGCTGTTCGTCCGCAACGTCGGCCACCTGATGACCAACGACGCCATCATCGACGCCGAGGGCAACGAGATTCCCGAGGGCATCCAGGATGCGCTGTTCACCGGCCTGATCGCCATGCACGGCCTGAAGTCCACCGAGGAGAACGGCGAGCTGACCAACAGCCGCACCGGCTCGGTCTACATCGTGAAGCCCAAGATGCACGGGCCCGACGAGGTCGGCTTCACCTGCGAGCTGTTCAGCCGCGTCGAGGACGTCCTCGGCCTGCCCGAGGCCACCCTCAAGGTCGGCATCATGGACGAGGAGCGCCGGACGACGGTCAACCTCAAGGCCTGTATCAAGGCTGCCGCCGACCGCGTGGTGTTCATCAACACCGGCTTCCTGGACCGCACCGGCGACGAGATCCACACCTCGATGGAGGCCGGTCCGATGGTGCGCAAGGGCGCCATGAAGACCCAGACCTGGATCAAGGCCTACGAGGACGCCAACGTCGACACCGGCCTGGCGTGCGGCCTGGCCGGCCGCGCCCAGATCGGCAAGGGCATGTGGGCCATGACCGACCTGATGGCCGACATGGTCGAGCAGAAGATCGGTCAGCCCAAGGCCGGCGCCACCACCGCGTGGGTGCCCTCGCCCACCGGCGCGACGCTGCACGCCATGCACTACCACCAGGTCGACGTGTCCGAGGTCCAGAAGGAGCTGGCCGGCAAGAAGCGCACCACCCGCGCCGAACTGCTGACCATCCCGCTGGCCAAGGAACTGGCCTGGGCGCCCGAGGAGATCCACGAAGAGGTCGACAACAACTGCCAGTCGATCCTCGGCTACGTGGTGCGCTGGATCGACCAGGGCGTCGGCTGCTCGAAGGTGCCGGACATCCACAACATCGCCCTCATGGAGGACCGCGCCACGCTGCGCATCTCCAGCCAGCTGCTGGCCAACTGGCTGCGGCACGGCGTCATCACCGAGGACGACGTGAAGGCGAGCCTGCGCCGGATGGCCGCGGTGGTCGACGAGCAGAACGCCGGTGATCCCGCGTACCTGCCGATGGCCCCGGATCCGGAGGGCAGCATCGCCTTCCAGGCCGCGCAGGAGCTGATCCTCGAGGGTTGCAGCCAGCCCAACGGTTACACCGAGCCGATCCTGCATCGGCGCCGGCGGGAGTTCAAGGCCGCACACGCCGGTTCGTGAACGGTCAACTCCCCCATCATCGTTGATTAAAATTCGGCGGGCCCGCGTCACTCGACACGGGTCCGCCGATTGCACGCCGACACCAGGAGCAGACACCAATGGGTAGGCACAGAGCTCCCGACGACGACGAATCGAACGCCGACGAATCACGCGACGACGCGGTCTCCGACTACGACGCGCTGTCGCCCGACATCCCGGAAGCCGACGACACCGCGACCGGCGTGCTGGGATTCCGGGTGCCCGACGACTGGGCCGAGATGCACGGGATGCCTGCTGCCGAGAACCCGCGTGCTGCCACCCCACCCCCCGCCGCGCCGCCGTCCGACAACGGCGACCGGTACGAGACCGACGAACCCGACTACGGCGAGCCCGACTATTCGGACCAGCCCGACCTCACCGGCGCCGACAGCGTCACCCAGGCGTTCCCGTCCGTCCCGCGCCGGGCCTCGGTCCGGTCGCACGGCGGCGACTGGGAGGGCGGCGAATGGACCGGCAGCCACCGGGCCATTCAGACCAAGCGCCGCGGCGTCAGCGTCGGGGTCATCGCCGCGCTCGTGACCGTCGTGGTCGTCGTCGCCGCGGTGATCCTGTGGCGGTTCTTCGGCAGCGTGCTGTCCGACCGCAGCCGCGAGGCCTCGGCGCGGTGCGTGTCCGGCTCGGTCAGCGTGCCCGTGCTGGCCGACCCGTCGATCTCCGATGCGCTCAACTCGCTGGCCGGCAAGTACAGCCAGACCGCCGCGCCCATCGGCGACAAGTGCGTCAAGGTCGAGGTCAAGGCGACCGACCCGACCACCGTCGTCGACGGGGTGGTGAACAAGTGGCCGTCGAACCTGGGTCCGCGGCCCGCACTGTGGGTGCCGGCGAGCTCGGTGTCGGCGGCCCGGCTGGTGGCCGGCGCCGGCGAGCAGGCTGTCAGCGGTGAAGCCAAGTCGCTGGCGACCTCGCCCGTGCTGCTGGCTGTCAGGCCACAGCTCAAAGACGCTCTGGCCCAACAGAATTGGGGCACCTTGCCGGCACTGCAGACGAACCCGACGGCGCTGGACGGCTTGAGCCTGCCGGGCTGGGGTTCGCTGCGGCTGGCCGTGCCGACCGTCGACAACAGTGACGCGGCATATCTGGCGGCCGAAGCCGTCGCCTCGGCCGCGGCCAACGGCGGCCCGGTCAACGCCGGCGCCGGTGCCGTGCACCGGTTGACGGCCGCACAGCCGAAACTCGCGGACCCCAAGGCCTCGACGGCGCTGGATGCCCTCATCTCCGCGAGCGACCCGGCCACGGCGCCGGTGCACGCCGTCGTCACCACCGAACAGCAGCTCTACCAGCGGTCGCAACACACCGACAACGCCAAGGGCAAGCTGGCGGCCTGGCTGCCGCCCGGCGCACCGGCGGTCGCCGACTACCCCGCCGTGCTGCTCGGCGGCGAGGGCCTGTCGCACGAGGAGGTCACCGCGGCCAGCGAGTTCGAGCGCTTCCTGCGCAAGCCCGAACAGCTCGCCGAGCTGTCCAAGGCCGGCTTCCGCGTCAGCGGCGGCAATCCCCCGAAGAACGACGTGGTGAACCTCGGCTCCCTGCCCGACGCCCTCGCCGTCGGCGACACGGGCACGCGCGCCACGCTGGCGAACGCCGTCGGCGGCACCTCGAAGAGCGGCGCCGTGACGATCATGCTGGACCAATCGATGCCGACCAGCGATGGCGCCAAGACCCGCCTGGGCAACGTGACCACCGCGCTGATGGACCGGCTCAAGGCGATGTCGCCGAACAGCTCGGTGGGTCTGTGGACGTTCGACGGCGTCTCGGGGCGCAGCGAGATTCCGGTGGCGCCGCTGAGCGAGCAGGCGCATTCGACGCAGCTGATCTCGAACCTGAACAGCCAGAGCTCGTCGGGTGGCGGGCACGTCTCGTTCACGACGCTGCGCATGCTCTACGGCGATGCGATGTCGAAATATGTCGACGGCCAGGCGAATTCGATCCTGCTGATCACCTCGGGCCCGCACACCGACCAGTCGCTGGACGGCCAGGGCCTGCAGGACTACATCAAGTCGGCGTTCGATCCGGCCCGGCCGCTGGCGGTCAACGTCATCGACATCGGGTCCGACTCGGACGGTTCGACGTGGCAGGCCGTCGCGCAGCTCACCGGCGGCACGTTCACCAGCATGCCGACCTCGGCGGCGCCGGAGCTGGTCAACGCCGTCGCCGCGGCCCTGCCCTAACCCGGGTTTTTCTCACCACCCGCGAGCGGCCGTGTCTGCGCGCGACACGCCGCGACCTACATACAAAAACGTCCCGCTCAGCAGCGCTGAGCGGGACGTTTTTGCACGGACCTAGGCGAACGCCTCGATCGGCGGGCAAGAGCAGACCAGGTTGCGGTCGCCGAACGCGCCGTCGATACGGCGGACGGGCGGCCACACCTTCGGCCGGAAACCCTTGCCCAGCGGGTAGGCGGCATGCTCGCGGGTGTACGGGTGCTTCCACTCGTCGACCAGCAGGCACTCGGCGGTGTGCGGCGCGTTGTGCAGCGGGTTGTCGTCGGCCGGCCACTCACCGGAGCCGACCTGGTCGATCTCGGCCTTGATCGCGATCATCGCGGCGATGAAGGCGTCGACCTCGGTCAGGCTCTCGCTCTCGGTGGGCTCGACCATCAGCGTGCCGGCAACCGGGAAGCTCATGGTCGGCGCGTGGAAACCGTAGTCCGCCAAGCGCTTTGCCACGTCGTCGACGGTGACGCCGGTGGCCTTGGTGATGGCCCGCAGGTCCAGGATGCACTCGTGGGCGACCATGCCGTTCTCGCCGGTGTAGAGCACCGGGTAGTGCTCGTCGAGGCGCCGCGCGATGTAGTTGGCCGACGCGATCGCGGTCAGCGTCGCCGCGCGCAGCCCGGCCGCGCCCATCATCCGGATGTACGCCCAGGTGATCGGCAGGATCGACGCCGAGCCGTACGGCGCCGCCGACACGGTGTGGTCGTCGGCGAGCTCGGCGGCCAGCGGGTGCCCAGGCAGGTACGGCGCGAGGTGCGACCGGACCGCCACCGGGCCGACGCCCGGACCGCCACCACCGTGCGGGATGCAGAAGGTCTTGTGCAGGTTCAGGTGGCTGACGTCGCCACCGAACTTGCCCGGACGAGCGAGGCCCACGATGGCGTTGAGGTTGGCGCCGTCGACGTAGACCTGACCGCCGGCGTCGTGCACGGCGGCGCAGATGTCGGCGACGTCCTGCTCGTACACCCCGTGCGTCGACGGGTAGGTGATCATCAGCGCGGCCAGATCACTGGCGTGCTCGGCGACCTTGGCGCGCAGGTCGTCCAGGTCGACGTCACCGTTCTCGCGGCACGCCACGACGACGACCTTCATGCCGACCATGGCGGCCGACGCGGCGTTGGTGCCGTGCGCGCTGGACGGGATCAGGCAGATGTTGCGGCCGGCCTCGCCACGGGCCTCGTGGTAGGCGCGGATGGCGAGCAGACCGGCGTACTCGCCCTGCGACCCGGCGTTGGGCTGCAGCGACACCGAGTCATAGCCGGTGATGCTGACGAGCCACGCCTGGACGTCGGCGATCAGCTTGCGCAGACCCGGGGTGTCCGACGCCGGGGCGAACGGATGCTGCTGCGCGAACTCGGTCCAGGTGATGGGTTCCATCTCGGCGGCCGCGTTGAGCTTCATGGTGCACGAGCCCAGCGGGATCATGCTGCGGTCCAGCGCGATGTCCTTGTCGGCGAGCGAGCGCAGGTAGCGCATCATCTCGGTCTCGGTGCGGTACCGCGAGAACGCCGGGTGGGTGAGGAATTCCGAAGTGCGGGTGTGGATTTCGGGGCCGTCCCAGTGATGGCCGCCGCGCGTCGCACCGAAGGCGGCGAGCACCGCGTCGACGTGCTCGGCGGTCGTGGCCTCGTCGCAGGACACCGAGATGTGGTCGGCGTCGACGAGCCAGACGTTGATGCCGCGCTCCTTGGCGGCCGCCTGCACCTGCGCGGCCATGCCGGGAACCCGAGCCAGGACGGTGTCGAAGAATCCGGAGTGGACGACCTCGACGCCGGCCTCCTTCAGGCCCATGGCCACCGCGAGGGCGTGGCCGTGCACGCGGTGCGCGATCGCGGTCAGCCCGCGCGGCCCGTGGTAGCTGGCGTACATCGCGGCGATCACCGCGAGCAGCACCTGCGCGGTACAGATGTTGCTGGTGGCCCGGTCGCGGCGGATGTGCTGTTCGCGGGTCTGCAGGCTCAGCCGGTAGGCCTTGGCGCCGTCGGCGTCGACCGAGACGCCGACCAGACGCCCGGGCAGCTGCCGGGCGTGCTTGCCGTGCACGGCCAGGTAGCCGGCATGCGGGCCGCCGAAGCCCATCGGCACGCCGAAACGCTGCGTGGTGCCGAAGGCGACGTCGGCGCCGATCTCGCCGGGCGGGGTGACGAGCGTCAGCGCCAGCAGGTCCGCACCGATGGCGACCAGCGCACCGCGCTCGTGAGCCTGCGCGATCAGCGCGGACCAGTCGTTGACCGCGCCGCTGGCCCCCGGCACCTGGGCGATGACGCCGAAGAAGTCGCCTTCGGGCAGGCCGTCGCGCAGGTCGGCGGTGACGATCTCGATGTTCAGCGGTTCGGCGCGAGTGGCCAGCACGGCCGCGGTCTGCGGGTAGATGTCGGCGTCGACGGCCAGGCGGCGGCAGTCGCCCTTGACGGCGCGGTGCATCAGCGTCATGGCCTCGGCGGCGGCGGTGGCCTCGTCGAGCATCGAGGCGTTGGCGATCTCCATGCCGGTCAGGTCGGTGACCATGGTCTGGAAGTTGAGCAGGGCCTCCAGCCGGCCCTGGCTGATCTCCGGCTGGTACGGCGTGTAGGCCGTGTACCAGGCCGGGTTCTCGAGGATGTTGCGGCGCAGCACGGCCGGGGTCAGGGTGTCGAAGTAGCCCTGGCCGATCATCGACACCGCGACGGTGTTGGTCTCGGCGAGCGCCCGCAGCTCGGCCAGCGACTGCTCTTCGGAGGCCGGGGCCGGCAGTTCGTCGAGGCCGGGGGCCAGGCCGGCGCTGGACAGGGCATCGAGGATGCCCGCGGGCAGGGCCTTGGCGGCGAGCTCTTCGAGCGAGTCGACGCCGATGATCTCGAGCATGGTGGCCACCGCGCCGGCATCCGGACCGATGTGCCGGTCGACGAAGCGAAGCTGGTGGTGCTCGGCAGAGGAACGGGACGTGCTGTCGGTCATGACGGCCTCTCCAGACGTTCAGGCTCGGGGCAGGCTTGCCACGGAACCGCTAGGGGTTCCTCCCCCTCTGTCGTCGGTGCCTGAGAGATTCGGCCCGACGGCGTGGTCGGCCTTTCCCCATGGGCGGGCGAGTCGCAGCTCGCCGCTTTCCAGAGGCATCGGGCTCCGGCGCGGTCCGGGGGCCTGAGAGGTTGATGGAGAGGTATTGCTCCTTCGGCGTCCATGGCTGGCGGCCACAGAACTCTCCCGCGTCGGGACGATGCGCGCGCCAGTCTACCGGTCGGTCACCGATGGTCACGAATGGACAGCAAACGGCCCCTCTCCGTGGGGAGAGGGGCCGTTGCTCGTGCTTGGGTTGGCGGGACTCAGCCGATCTTGCGGTCGCGCTGCTTGCGACGCGAGGCGAGTTCGTCCTCGGGCGCGGCGATGGACTCGCCGCCGTCGGCACGCTCACCCGGGAAGTCGGCGATGGCGCCGGTCAGCTCACGCATGGCGCCCGAAACCGCGATGCCGAACACGCCCTGACCGCCCTGCAGCAGGTCGACGACCTCTTCGGCCGACGTGCACTCGTACACCGTGGTGCCGTCCGAGAACAGCGTGATGTTCGCCAGGTCATGTACGCCGCGCTGGCGCAGGTGGTCGACCGCGACGCGGATGTTGTGCAGCGAGATGCCGGTGTCCAGCAGCCGCTTGACGATCTTGAGGACCAGGATGTCCTTGAACGAGTACAGGCGCTGGCTGCCGGAGCCGGCGGCGCCGCGGATCGACGGCACGACCAGCGAGGTGCGGGCCCAGTAGTCCAGCTGACGGTAGGTGATGCCGGCGATCTGGCAGGCGCTCGGCCCGCGGTAGCCGACCAGTTCGTCGGGAACAGACTCGTCAGGGAACAGGCCTGCCTGCACCGGCACGGGAGCCGGTGTCGGGGCGGCCTGCTCAGGCGCGCCGTTGGTCGTCAGGTCCAACTGCTCTTGACGTGGCGTCTCGTCGCCCACTGCCTGATCCTCTCGCCGATCGAACTAACCTGCCTGGCGGCCACTGCTGCTCGGCGGGCATGTCCGCTGCTCGAATGTGTCGAGCATACGCTTCCCGCCGGGCCACTTCAGCCCGTCACCAGAACGAGGAAAGTATGTGGCGCGGATTCGGCGAATCCGCAAACGGCGCACCGAGTGTCGACACGCGCTGACCTAACTGAGATGCATCCGTAACAAGGGCCCTCCGGGACAGCGCACTCCGACCTAAGTCGCCTTGAAATCGTCCGGCGAAATGCTGTCGAGGAACTCCTTGAACTTCTCGACCTCGTCCTCGCGCACGGGGCCGGACGACTCCTCGTCACCCTCGTCCGGGATGAGCAGACCCGCCTCTGCGAGTACCGCTTCCTCGACGTAGATCGGTACGCCCACCCGCAGCGCGATGGCCACCGAGTCCGACGGCCGCGCCGACACCGTGATGTCGCGGTCGAACACCAGGTCGGCGTAGAAGGTGCCTTCCTGCAGGTCCACGATGCGCACCTCGCGCAGCGAATGACCAAGCGCGGCAATCAGATCCTTGATCAGGTCGTGCGTCAGGGGCCGAGCCGGCGAGACGCCCTGCTGCTCGAGCGCGATCGCGGCCGCTTCGGACTGCCCGATCCAGATCGGCAGGTAGCGGTCACCGTCGGATTCGCGCAGCAAGAGCACGGGTTGGTTCTGCGGCTGTTCCACCCGAATGCCGACCACACGAACCTCGCCCATCTGCGTCTGCCCTCCGCAATCCGTGTGCCATCAACGAATTCGAGTCTAGTCCTCAGCGATCGAGAACGTCGCGCACGGCAGACTTGATCAGAGACGTGTGCAGCGTGATGGCGAGCGCCGCGACCTCGCGGGCCAGTTCGTCGGCCCGGTCCCGGGCCCCGGCGTTGCCGGCTTTTCCGATGGGGCCGGCGATCTGGGCGATCAGGTCCGACTGCCGGTCGGCGGCGGACCGGAAGGCCCGCAGGTGCCGCGGTTCGACACCGTATTCGCCCAGCGCATGGGCGCATTGTGCGATGACCACGGCATGTTCGTCGAAGAACCCCGCCGGGCCGGGGATGATCACGCCGCTCTTGACCAGCGCGGCCAACAGCTCCGGCTTGATCCCGGAGCGCTGCAGCAGGTCCTCGCGGCTGAGCCGGACCTGGGCGGGTGCGACGTCAGCCGGGCCGCCGGCCTGGTCGCTGTCGGGATCCGGAACCAATTTCGGTACGCCGTAAGCGGATCCGTTCGACGGCAGCGCGCCGTCGGGCTGGGCGTCCAGCTGGGCCTTGATGACCTTGAGCGGCAGGTACTGGTCCCGCTGCGCGGACAGGATGAACCGCAGCCGCGCGCAGTCATAGGCCGTAAAACGACGGTAGCCCGACCCAGTGCGTTCGGGCGTGACCAGACCCTGTTCCTCCAGGAACCGGATCTTGGAGATGGTCACATCCGGGAAGTCTGGCCGGAGCAGGTCGAACACCGCTCCGATCGACATCCCGGCCACTGCACTGCGGTCGGGCTGCGTCATCGACTGACCGCCGGTCTAACCAGCCGAGCTGTCGTCGGTCTTGGGGCCGGTCAGGAACACCAGGCGGAACTTGCCGATCTGGACCTCGTCCCCGTTGGCCAGCACCGCCGAGTCGACGGGCTCGCGGTTGACGTAGGTGCCGTTGAGGCTGCCGACGTCGACCACCTGGAACTCACCGGACTCGAGCCGGAACTCGGCGTGGCGACGGCTCACCGTCACGTCGTCGAGGAAGATGTCGCTGTCGGGATGACGGCCTGCCGAGGTGCTCGGCTGATCCAGCAGGAATCGCGAGCCGGCATTCGGCCCGCGCTTGACCACCAGCAGGGCCGAGCCCACCGGCAGTCCTTCAACTCCGGAGACGGCACTGGTGCCGCTCGTCGAAGCCGGGGCGTCGAGCTCATTGAGGAAGTCCGCCCGGAAGACCGAAGTGGTCTCCACCGTTGCCTCCTCGGAGCCGAAATCGGTCCCCGAACCGCTGTCGTTATCCGTCACGCGCTGCTCCTCTACTGGCTGCTGTGGCGCTCTTTTGCACGACCAGCCGGCAGGTGCTGCCAGCAGTCATCGAATGTCGCATACGTCTCACTATTGACCGTACCGCGCGGCGCGGGCCAGTGTGCCCGCCACCACCGGATCCGCCGCGCCGACTTTGGTGTCGCCACGGCCGAACCGGACCGCAGCACCCTAACAAAAGGGTTACTCGTCCAGGGTCGCCCGGTAGCCGTCCGCGTCGAGCAGACCGGCGAGCTGGCCATCCAGTTCGGCCGCGTCGGCCTGCAGTTCGATGAGCCAGCCGCCGTCGTACGGATCGGAGTTGACCAGGTCGGGCGAGCCTTCCAGATCACCGTTGACCGCAACGATTTTCGCGGCGATCGGGGCGTACAGCTCCGACGTCGTCTTGGGCGATTCGACCTCACCGAACACGTCGCCGGCGGCCACGGTGGTACCGACCTCGGGCAGATCGACGTAGACGACGTCACCCAGCGCACCCTGCGCGAAATCGGTGATTCCGACCCGCACGGTGCCCTCGCCGGTGCGGCGCACCCATTCGTGCTCGGTGGTGTACAGCAGATCGGCTGGCGTTTCGCTCACGACGCTCCTTGCGAGTTCAGGTCAGTGTGTTTTCGGTCAGTAAGGATACGGCTCGACGATCAGGCCCGGCGTCTACTTGACGGGCTGAGCGTATTGGCGCGGTTTCGGTTGCCGCAGGGCACTCACGTCGATCGTGTCGGCCTGTTGCACGGACATTGTGCCGCCAACGCGTTTCACACTGTCCATCGCCCCGCCCGGGATGTTCATCGCGGCCGCGAGCGTCGGCGGATCCCCAATGGCGAGAATGGAATAGGGCGGGTTCATGGTCACGTTGTCGACCACCAGCGCGCCCGCGGTGCCGGTCACCCAGGTGTCGACGCCGACCCGCACCGCGGTCTGCTGGTCGCCGCGTCCCGACCGGATCTCCATGGCCTCGGCGCCGGCGGCGCGCAACTCGTTGATGACGTCGAGCAAGGTCTCGGGTGACACGCCGGGCGCGATGTCCTCGATGGTGATGGTGACGCCCGGGCCGGTCGCCGCGACCGTGCCGATCAGGATCGACAGGGCACGCAGCCGCGCCTGCGCGTTCTCGATGGCGGCCTGGTCGCTGTTGCCCGACGCCTGCAACGACGACAGCGTCTTCTGCAGGTCCGCCACCTCGGTGTTGAGGGACGCCTCGCGCTGTTGCAGTGAGTCGAGCAGCACCAGCAGGTCGGCAGGCCGCGCGGTGTCGAGCGCGTCACCCGATTCTGTCTGGCGCACCTGCGTCGCGATGGCCACCCCGAGCAGCACGCAGAGCAGTACGGCCAGCGCGCCGAACATCAACTGCGACCGGCTGCGCGGCAGCCGCGCCGGAACGCCGTCGGGCAGCTCGTGCCGGCCGTGGTGTTCTTCTTCCGCGTGCTGTTCGTCGTCAGCCATGGTGCACCGTCACGCCCCGAACAACCTGCGCCGCAGCGCCGCCGCGTTGCCGAAGATCCGGATGCCCAGCACCACGATGATCGCGGTGGACAGCTGGGTGCCCACGCCCAGCTGGTCGCCGACATAGACGATCACGGCGGCGACCAGGACGTTGAAGACGAACGAGATCACGAAGACCTTCGCGTCGAAGATGCGCTCCAGGTAGGCCCGCAGTCCGCCGAACACCGCGTCGAGCGCCGCCACCACGGCGATCGGCAGGTACGGCTGGACCGCCTCGGGCACGCTGGGGTGGAAGATCAACCCCAGCACGATGCCGACCACAAGTGCCGCGATCCCGATCATGTAGCCCTGCTCACTTTGGTCCAATCTCCTTGGCGAAGTTGACATCTCGTACCGACGCGGCCGACACCGTCAGCCGGTCCCGGGTCTGGACGCTGATCCCCACCCCGTACGACTGCGCGAGCAGCATCAGCCGCTGCATGGCAGGGGTCTGCTCGAACACCTCCTGCATGGCGTGCGGCGGCCCGATGGCGACGACGACGTACGGGCTGGCCACCGGCTGGTTGTCGACGAGGATGCCACCGCCGGCCTGCCGCATGGTCACGTTCGGCCCGATCCGTACGCCGCCGACGGACACCGCCTCGGCACCGGCGGCCCACAAGGAGTTGACGGCCAGCTGCAGGTCCCGGTCCAGGATGATCTGCGGGCTGCCGGCGACCCGCTGCTTCGACACGTCGGACAGGTTCGGGCTCGGCGGGGGCTCGGTGACGGTGACGGTGAGGCCGGGGCCGGTCACCGCGGTCACGCCCGCGCCGAACTCGGCCTGCTCGAGGGCGGCCAGCAGTTCACGGCCTTTCGCGTCGCCGGCCAGCCGGCCACGGCGTGCGGCCTCCACCTGGCCGGCCAGCGCGTCCCGGGTGGCGGTGCTGTCGCGGGTGCGCGCTTCCGCGGTACGCGCGTTGGCCGACAGGACGTGCTGGGTCTGGTCGTTGGCAGGGGCCATCGACACCGCATGCTGTGCCGCCGTCACGAACACCACCGACACCGCGGCGACGCCGACCAGCAGCCACGCACCGTCGGCCAACCGCCGGGAGCGACCGCGCCGGGCACCGTCGCCGTCCGCTTTGCGGCGCTCGGCCGCGGCGGCATAACCGGGGTCCAGGTGATCGGTGAGCAGCGACCGCAGCAGTGACGGCACGGGAATCCGGACCGGCTCGTCGGCGACGTGACTGTTGCGGCCCGCTTCCGGGCGGTAGCCGCCCAGTGCCCGGTCCCGGGGTGCCCCGGCATCTGTCACGCCGCGGACCTCGCCCCCGGGGGCAGTTCCCGCAGCACCATGGTCACCTGGATCAGGTACAGCACCGCGGACCACAGGTACATGGCCATGCCCCACACCAGGAACGCCCAGCCGCAGGCCAGCACCACCCGGCTCCACGCGTCAGGCCACTGCCCCAGCAGCACCAGCGGGAACCCGGACATCAACGCGAAGGTCGCAGCCTTACCGATGTAGGTCACCGGCAGTGCGGTGAGACCGCGGCTGCGCACCAGTGGCAGGGTCGCGGCCAGCACCAGGTCCCGGGCGATCAGGGTGAGCACGAACCACCACGGCACGATGTGCGCGATGGCCAGCGCGACCGGTACGACCAGCATGTAGATCCGGTCGACCAGAGGGTCCAGCAGCTCGCCGAGCCGCGACGACTGGTTCGGCACCAGCCGGGCGATCTTGCCGTCCGCCCAGTCCGAGAAGCCGCTGAACATCAGGATCGCGACGGCCCAGCCATTGGCATGCGCCGACAGCAGCAGGTAGAGGAACACCGGAACCAGCAGCAACCGCAGCGCGCTGAGCGCGTTGGGGATCGTCAGCACCCGGTCGCTCGACGCGGCGTCCGGGTTGGTGGTGCTCATGGGCTAAACCTAACGGAATACCCCGGGCAGGCTCAGTGCTGCCATCGTGTCGTCGGCCAGCGGGTTGTCGTGAATCATGTACGTCCACGTCGACGTCGGGCGGGCCAGCTTGGACAGATCCAGGCCGGGTTCGTCGTCGAGCACGTTGGCGGTCTCGAAGGTCTGCTGCGCGGCCTCGATGGCGTCGGCCGCCAGCGACGCGAACGCGTCGACCGCCATGCGGTGGAACTCGTCGAGCGGATCCTGGCGGCCCAGCGCGCGCAGGTGGATGCTCTCGCGGATGTCGGACAGGTAGGCCAGGTGGTCGGCCCAGCCGCGGTCCAGGTGGTACAGCATGATCATCCGGCAGATCCGCTCGAGCTCGTCGTCACCGACCTGGTCCGCCAGTTCCTGGTACCGGTCCGGCGCCAGCTCCTTGAGCTCGTCGCGCGCGGTTGTGGTGCGCAGCAACGTCTCTCGGCGTTCGACGATGATCGCGCGCTGCTGCGCCGTCAGCTGGTTGTAGCGCCAGGTGTTGGCGTGCACGTCCAGCAGCCGGCCCTCGGCGACGCGCTGCGCGTGCTCCAGCATGGAGCCGGCCTTGTCGCTGATGATCCGGCCGTCTTCGTCGGTCTGCATCGGCAGCTTCTCGGGCTCCAGGTGCGCGACGACGACGTCGTCCTCCCAGCTGGAGAAGAACACCGACGATCCCGGGTCGCCCTGGCGACCGGCGCGGCCACGCAGCTGGTTGTCGAGGCGTTCGGTGTGGTGCCGGCCGGTGCCGATGACGTGCAGGCCGCCGAGTTCGGCGACGGCGTCGTGGTCGGCTTCGTCGGATCCGCCGAGCCGGATGTCGGTGCCGCGGCCCGCCATCTGCGTGGAGACGGTGACGGTGGCGAGCTTGCCCGCCTCGGCGATGACGGCGGCCTCTTCCTCGTCGTTCTTGGCGTTCAGCACCACGGCGGGCACCCCGGCCTTGACCAGTTTGGCGTGGAGCTCTTCGGATTCGGCGACGTCGCGGGTGCCGACGAGCACCGGCTGGCCGGTCTCGTGGATCTTCTGGATGTGCTCGATGATGGCCTGGTTCTTGGCAGCCGCGGTGATGTAGACGCGGTCGGTCTCGTCTTCGCGGATGTTCGGCGTATTCGGCGGGATCGGCGACACCCCGAGCCGGTAGAACTGGCGCAGCTGCTCGCCGGCGGCCAGCGCGGTACCGGTCATGCCGCACACCGTCGGGTAGCGGCCGATGAGGGCCTGCACGGTGATGGTGTCGAGGACCTCGCCCGTCTCGGTGGTCTCGATGCCTTCCTTGGCCTCGACGGCGGCCTGCAGGCCGTCGGGCCAGCGCTGCAGCGACGCGATGCGGCCGCGGGAGGCGTTGATGAGGTGAACGGCGTTGTCCCGCACGATGTAATGGACGTCGCGCTGCAGCAGGACGTGCGCGTGCAGGGCCACGTTGACCTCGGTCAGCGTCGTGCCGATGTGTTCTTCGGAGTAGAGGTCGATGCCGCCGAGGGCCTTCTCCAGCTTGCGGGCACCCGCATCGGTGAGGTGGACGTTCCGGCGGTCGGCGTCGGTGTCGTAGTACTGCAGCGAGTCGTCCACACGGTTCTCCGACGTCATCTCGCCGACCAGCCGGATGATCTCCAACCGCGGCGTCTCGCGGTGGGTGGTGCCGGCCAGCACCAGCGGCACCAGCGCTTCGTCGACCAGCACCGAGTCGGCCTCGTCGATCAGGGCGACGTCGGGCCGCGGCGACACCAGGTCGTCGACGTGGGTGACCAGCTGGTCGCGCAGTACGTCGAACCCGATCTCGTTGACCGAGGCGTAGGTGACGTCGCACTCGTAGGCGGCACGCCGTTCGTCGGCCGTCGACTCGGCGGTGATCCAGCCGACCGTCAGGCCCATGGCGGCCAGCAGCGGGCCCATCCATTCGGCGTCGCGGCGGGCCAGGTAGTCGTTGACCGAGATGACATGCACGTGGCGGCCGGCCAGCGCGTAACCGGCGGCGGCGATGGCGCCGGCCAGGGTCTTGCCCTCACCGGTGGCCATCTCGACCACGTCGCCGGCCATCATGCGCAGCGCGCCGAGCAACTGGACGTCGAACGGACGGAGGCCCGTCGTGCGCTCTGCCGCCTCGCGGGCGATGGCCAGGAACTGCGGGATGTCGGCGGCGTCGGCCAGGTCGGACAGTTCCAGCAGCTTGGCGGCCTTGGTGATCTGCTCGTCGTCCAGCCCCGCGGCCTTGTCGTCGAATTCCGCCGACGCCCGAACCTGATCCATGGACCGGTTCTGGTTCTTGTCAGTGGAAGCACCGAGCAGCTTCCAGAACTTGCTGCTCAGCCGGCCGGATTTTGCGGTGCTGGTTTTCGCCACAGGTCAAAGGTACCGGGCCGGTCCGGCGCCGCCATATGCGTGTCCACATGCATCAGTGACGGATTCATGACGGTCTGTGCCCGTCGTCGCGCGGGCCCCCGAGGCGCACGGGTACCTTGCGGGGATGGATTTGTTCACCCCGACCCTCGACTGGGGCAGTGAGCTCACGACATCGCTGTGGTGGATCGCCAAAGCCTGGCTGATCGCAGCGGTCTCGACACTGGTGGTGCTCGTCGCCATCGGCCGGTTCACCGTCTGGGGGCGGCAGTTCTGGCGCATCACCGGCGGCTACTTCGTCGGCCGCGCAAGTATCAAGGTGTGGGTGTGGCTGGCGGCGCTGCTGCTGTCGGTGATCACCGGCGTGCGGCTCACGGTGCTCTTCAGTTATCAGAGCAACGACCTGATGACCAGCTTCCAGGTGGTGGCCTCGGGCCTGGCGGGCCATGACCAGACGGTGAAAGACTCGGGCGCGCACGGGTTCTGGATGTCGATCGGCATCTTCTCGCTGCTGGCCACGCTGCACGTCGGGCGCATCATGCTCGATCTGTTCATGACGCAGCGGTTCATCCTGAGGTGGCGCGCGTGGCTGACGGATCAGCTCACCGGCGACTGGCTCGATGGCAAGGCCTACTACCGGTCGCGGTTCATCGACGACACCATCGACAACCCGGACCAGCGCATCCAGAGCGACGTCGACATCTTCACCGCCGGCGTGGGCCCACTGCCCAACACGCCCAACAACATGACCACCTCGACACTGCTGTTCGGCGCCATCAACGCCATCGCTTCGATGCTTTCGTTCACCGCGATTCTGTGGAACCTGTCGGGTCCCCTGACCATCGCCGGCTTCACCCTCGACAAGGCGATGTTCTGGGTCGGCATCGGGTACGTGCTGATCGCGTCGATCGTCACGTTCTGGATCGGCCGCCCGATCATCTGGCTGTCGTTCGACAACGAGCGCTTCAACGCGGCGTTCCGTTACGCGCTCGTGCGGATGCGCGACGCGGCCGAGGCCGTCGCCTTCTATCACGGTGAGCTCGCCGAGCGGACGGGTCTGCGGCGGCTGTTCGCGCCGGTCGTCGACAACTACAAGCGCTACGTGAACCGGATGATCGGCCTCAACGGCTGGAACCTGTCGATGAGTCAGATCATCGTGCCGCTGCCGTACGTGTTGCAGTTCCCCCGCTTCCTCGCCGGTGAGATCAAGCTCGGCGACATGAACCAGACCGCGTCGGCGTTCGGCAGCATCCAGGACGGCCTGTCCTTCTTCCGCAACGTGTACGACCAGTTCGCCGGGTACCGCGCTGCCATCATCCGGCTGTACGGCCTGGTCACGGCCAACGACGCGGCGCGGCACCTGCCCGAGCTCGCCACCGAGGACTGCCCCGACGACACCATCACGCTGGAGAAGGTCACGGTGAGCACACCGGACGGCCGCGAACTCATCGCACCGCTGGATCTGTGCCTGTACCCCGGCGAGGCGCTGGTGATCACCGGGCCGTCCGGTGCCGGCAAGACCACCTTGTTGCGCAGCCTGGCCAAGCTGTGGCCCTTCTGTCACGGCGCCATGCACTTCCCGATGGACGAGAACGAGACGCTGTTCCTGTCCCAGCTGCCCTATGTGCCGCTGGGCGATCTGCGCACCGTGGTGTCCTACCCGCGTAAGTCCGGGGACTACACCGACGCCGAGTTGCAGGAGGTCCTCGCCAAGGTCGCGCTGCCGCATCTGGCCGGCCGCCTCGACGAGGTCGACGACTGGGCCAAGGTGCTCTCCCCCGGCGAGCAGCAGCGCGTCGCGTTCGCCCGCGTGCTGCTGACCCGACCGAAGGCCCTGTTCTTCGACGAGTCCACCTCGGCTCTCGACGAGGGCCTGGAAATGATGCTGTACCAACTGGTTCGGACCGAGCTGCCCGACACCACCGTGGTCAGCGTCAGCCACCGCAGCACCGTCGAGCAGCACCACCAGCAGGAGCTGGAACTGCTGGGCGATGGCCAGTGGCGGCTCACCCGCATCGAGGACCAGGACGGCGAACCCGCCCGGGTCTGATCACCGTGCGGCGGCGTGCTTTCCGGCTCGCCGGCCGAAGAACGAGCCTTCACCCAACTGGGTGCCGCTGGCATAGCCCCGACCGTCCTGCGCGATGTTCGACGCGCAGGCGCCCGCCGCGTACAGCCCCGGCACCGCGGTGCCGTCTGCGCGCAGCACCTGGCCGTCGATGCTGACCGACAGGCCGCCCATGGTGAATCCGGAGTACAGGGCCCGGCCCAGCGACAGGTCGAACGCCGCCCACGGCCCATTGTCCTGCGCCGCAACATAATCCGGCTGCTTGTGGAAGTCCGGGTCCCCGCCGGCTGCCGCGTTGACGTTGTAGCGCTCCAGCGTCGCGGCCAGGTTCCCGGCCGGAATGCCCAGCGCCTCTTCCATTTCCGCGATGGTCTCCCAGCCGTCGATGAACCGGATCAGCGGCATCGCCGGCATCTCGGTGTGCGCCTCGTCGACGATGAGGTAGGCCACCTGGTCGGGCTGCTCGAGCACGAAAGCCGACGTGCGCGAGTGGTAGGAGTCCTCATTGACGAACCGCCGGCCGTCTTTGTTGACGATGACGCCGGTGAGCAGGATTTCCGGCGGGTAGCAGGCGGCGGTGATGAACAGCTGGTCCAGGTTCTTGGCGACGCCGCCAGCGGACACGCCGAGCTTGATGCCCAGCCCGTCGTCGTTCGGGTTGCCCAGGATGTAGGGCTCAACTTCGCCATGGTGCTTGGTCTTTCGCTTCTGGCCCAGTGCCGGCGTGTGCTCGGCGACCATCTCCGGATTCATCGCGAAGCCGCCCGCGGCGATGATCACCGCACCGGCCTTGACCGCACCCGTGACGCCGAAGTTCTTCCAGCGGACGCCGGCCACAGCACCGTTTTCGTCCACCACCAGGTTGGTCGCACCGGTCTCGTAGCGCATCTCGACGCCGAGTTCGTCGGCGCGCTTCAGCAGCAGCTTGATCACCATGTCCGCGCCGCCGAGTTCGCCCGGCACCGGGACCGAATGCCCGCGGGGCGCGGCCTTCGCCTGCTCGCAGAACGGCCACACCTTCTCGTTGCCGGTGTAGGACAGACCCTCGGTGCCCGGCGGCACCACGACCTTGCCCGGGTAGTAGCTGCGTTCGAACTGAAAGCCCAAGTCCTCCAACCAGTTGAAGTGCTCGACGCTGCCGTCGCAGTAGGCGCGGATCTTGTCGTGTTCGGGGTCGTGCGCGACGGCGACCAGGTACTTGTACATCTCGTCGGCGGTGTCGTCGTGGCCGGTGGCCTGCTGCACCGCGGTGCCGCCGCCGAGGTAGAAGTGGCCGCCGGCCATGGACGTGGTGCCGCCCGCGGCGGCCGCCTTCTCCAGCACCAGGACCTTGGCCCCGGCGGCAGCGGCACTGACCGCGGCGCAGCCACCGGCGATGCCGAAGCCGATCACGACCACGTCGGCCTCGTCGGACCATTCGGCGACGTCGGCGGCGTTGACGGTCTCGGGAACAGTGTGCATCGTCTCTCCGGTCTCGGGTGGGGTCCGGGCGGCGGTCAGCGGGCCAACCTGGACACGTGTCTGATCAGTGATCGACTAGACAATAACGCCGAGACACGAGCATTGCTAGAACGTGTTCTAGTTTCGCCGATACGCCGGGTCCGCTACGCGGCGAGCATGTTGACCAGCACGTCGAGCTGAAGGTCGAAAACCCCCGCCGGATCGCTCAATGTGTCAGCCCCGTACTGGCCGAACACCTCCAGGCTGATCGCGCCGACGATCGCCGCCCACAACACGAAACACCGAGTCACCGCGTCGTCATCTCCGGAGAACCCGAACTCATCGCGCAATTGCGCGAAATCAGCTGAAATCGTTTGCGGCGCAGCATGACCTGGCGACCGGACGTCCCCCGTGGCGACACCGGCAGACACTGCGTCGAACAACAGTCCAACCACCCGGGTACCCGGCCCCACGGTCGACTCGGCCGGGGCGTGATAGCCGGGCACCGGACTGCCGTAGAGCAGCGCCCAACAGGCCGGCACGCCGAGTGCCCAGGCGCGTGCCGCCCGGCCGATCGCCTTGATCTGTTCGCGCCAGTCCGCTCCGGCCGCCGCCCGGGCAGCCTCGGCCACGTCGGCCAGCTCGGTGTACGCGTCCACCAGCAGCAGGGTGAGCAGTTCGTCGCGACTGGGCACGTACCGATAGACCGCCGAGGAGACCATGCCCAGATCGCGGGCGATGGCCCGGAGCGACAGCCCCGAAGCGCCGTCGGTCTCCAGGTGGCGGCGGCCGAGTTCAATGATCCGACTTTCGATCCGATCCCTGGAGTCCTGGCGTTTACCCACGTCCGCCAGTCTGACACAAAACGAGAACACTGCTCTTGTTTTACTGCGACTCGCGTGAGATCGTTAATCAGAGAGCACTGCTCTTATTTCTCGCATTCGCCGGAAGGACGACCATGACCACTCGGTATGACCAGCCCGGAACCATCGCACGCACCGGAAACCAAGTGATCCGCTGGCTTGCCGAGGCCGGAATCAGCGTGGCCGGCACCAACGCGCTGCGGGTGCGGGGACGCCGCACCGGCAAACTCCGCGGCGTCGTGATCAACGTGCTCACCGTCGACGGCCGGCGCTACCTGGTGTCCCCGCGGGGCAACACCGAGTGGGTCCGCAACGTCCGAGCCGCAGGCAATGTCGAGCTGGGCCCCCGCTGGCGCAGCCGCAACCTCAGGGTCACCGAAGTTCCCGATGGGGCGAAAACGCCTCTGCTGCAACGTTATCTGGATCGGTGGTACTGGGAGATCAAAGGTCACTCAGCGGGGTTGACGCCGCGGTCGACCGAAGCCGACATCAGCCGGGCGGCATTCAGCATTCCGGTTTTCGAGCTGCACGCCTGACGCGGCTCAGGCTCCGGCAGCCTGCTGCACCACAGCGTCGCCCGTCTGCTGGTCCGTGGCGCTCCACGAGACTGCGGCGGGGAAATGCCCCCAGGTGCTGTTGAAGACGCCCACCAGCACCGCACGATTGTCGGGAGTGACGGTGTAGACCGGCCCGCCGGAATCGCCCTTCTGACTGACGATGCCGTTGGTCATGGTGAACCACCCGTTGTTCACCGCATCGACGGTGCCGCAGGTTTCACCGGTGACGACGCCGAAGTGGCAGACCGGTGCACCCTGCTGCGGATTCACCGCGGGATCGGTGACCAGTACCCGGCCTCCCGGCAGGATGTTGTTGACCATGACGTCGCCGGCGATGGTGATGGACTCCCAATCCGAGATCTGGTGGTCGGTTGCGATGGTGGCGCCGTCGGGTGTGTTGTCCCGGAACGTGATCATGGTGCCGATGAAGCGGCCGTTCTTGTCGGTCACCGGGCCGTCACCGCGGCAGTGACCTGCGGTGTAGCCGGTTCGGGCCGCCGGATCCACATAGCCCAGCGTGCAGCGCGTGGTGCCCTGATGAATCTCCATGCCCGGGTAGACGAGCACGCCGGGATCGGCCGATGCGACCGGCACCGGACCACCGAGGGCGAACAACGGCGCAGCGACCGCAGCTACCGCCGCGGCACGCAAACCCCCCACAAACATGACCTTCTCCCATCACATCGGGACGGACGTCGCGCCAGCCTACCGTGCGAACCCGCAGGAGGGACGGTTAAGCCCCCGCTCGGCCGCGGCCGGCACCCGCCGCCACCAGCAAACGAGCGCGTCCCATGAAATGCACTGGCGGCCCGGATCTTTCGATCCGGGCCGCCAGGTCCCTCCGAGTCAGGGAATGGTCAGCAGCTGACCGGGCTGGATCAGGTCCGGGTTGTCGATGCCGCTGGCGCCGGCAATCTCCGGGTAGCGGTTGCCGTCACCGTAGAACTGCTCGGCGATGGCCCACAGGGTGTCGCCGGACTGCACGGTGTAGGTACGCGCCGCGGGCACCTCGGGCTCGGGAGCGGGCGCCGGGGCGGGCTCGGGCTCAGGCTCAGGCTCAGCCACGACCTCGACTGCCACGGGCTCGGCAGCGACCTCGGGCTCCGGGGCGGCCTCGACCGGCGCGGCGGGCACCTCGTCGGTGTGGGTCTCGGACGACCACTTGGCATCGTCACCGCTGTACAGCACCAGGTTGCGGTCGTCCTGCAGTACGAGGCGGACGTTGTCGGCGCCGGCGGTCTGGCTGGCCCATACCGGTTTGTCCGGGGTGTACAGCACGAAGTTCCCGTCCTCCTGCACCTCGGCGCGCTGCACGTCCTGGCCGTCGGTGGCGGTGGCCCACACGGACTGCTCCCCTGCGTACAGCACCAGGTTGCCGTCGTCCTGCAGGACCAGCCGGTAGGCACCGTTGTTCGACGTCAACGACTGGCCGACCTCGAGCTTCTCGCCCTTCTGAAGTGTGTCACCCATAAGTCCAAGCTCCTTTGGTTCGGTTCACCTGTCGCTCACCGACAGTACCGACGGTTCCGGGGAACGCCAGTGTTTGCGCTCGCCGAAATCAAAACAGTTGGCGAACAATGAGTTAGCGCGCGGCAACCACAGCATCCTGACAGCGTTGACGCCCCTGTCAGCGGATGGAGGCGGACTCCGGGCCACCCGGCCGCCACCCGGGTGGCCCGAACACATAACCCAGACGATCACCGAATCCCTTGGCCCGGCGTACATCTCGCACCATGGTGACGTACTCGTGCGTCTGCAACTTCCAGATATCGTACGTACCAACAGGTTTGGTCAATCCATAGTTGGGCCTACTGGTCTCCGGCGTGAAGCTGCCGAACATCCGGTCCCAGATGATCAGGATGCCGCCGTAGTTCTTGTCCAGGTACTGCTGGTCGCGGCCATGATGAACCCGATGGTGCGACGGCGTGTTGAAGACGTATTCAATTGGCCGCCAGAGTTTTCCGATGCGCTCGGTGTGAATCCAGTACTGGTACACCAGATTCGCCGAAAAACTGGCGAACACGATCCACGGCGGGACACCCAGCGCCGGCAGTATCGCCTTCATCAGCAGGTCACCGGACGGATTCCACTTCTGCCGCAGCGCAGTGGACAGATTGAAGTACTCGCTGGAATGGTGCGCCTGATGCGTGGCCCAGAACAGCCGGACCCGGTGGGCCATCCGGTGGTAGGTGTAGTAGATCAGGTCGACGCCGAGAATCCCGATCACCCACGTGTACCAGGCATTGCCGGGCAGGTGCCACGGTGCGACGTACACGTACAGGGCCGCATAGCCGACCAGCGCAAGGAAATTCAGTACTCCGCTGGTGAACAGCGACACCGCGCCCATCCAGATGCTCGCCCACGCGTCGGCGCGCAGGTAGGCACCGGCCGGCGGTCGCTGCTCGTCGTGGGCGAGCTTGCGGGCCGCGCCCCACTCCAGCAGCAGTGCCACCACGAAGAACGGGATGGCGTACGAGACCGGGTCGTGCAGCATCGTCGGCAGCACGTCGGACAGCAGGTCGGAACTCACGTCGACACCTCCGCGCGCAGCGTAACCGGCCATGTTCTGTCTGCCGGCCGGAAACGCGCTCACCTCCCATGGTGCGCCGGATCCCGGCAAGATGGCGCGCATGACTGATCGCACCGCGTCGCTCGTCGAGCTCGCCCGACGCCACGGTGTGGCCACCGACTACGTCGACTGGAGCAATCGGCAGCACGCCGTCCCCGCTTCGACGCTGGTCGCGGTGCTCGCTGCGCTCGGAGTATCGGCCGACTCCGAGGACGCCCGCGTGGCAGCCCTGGCCGAGCACGAGCGCGCGTACTGGCAGCGCACCCTGTCCCCGACCATCGTCGCCCGGTCCGGCCGGCCGTCCAGCTTCTGGGTGCACGTCACCCATGGCGCGCCCGTCGGCATCTGGATCCGGCTGGAAGACGGCTCGGTGCGGGCCGGGCTGCGTCAGCTGGAGAACAACCGTCCGCCGTTCAATCTGGACGGTCGCCTGGTCGGGGAAGCGACCTTCGAGCTGCCCGACGACCTCCCGCTGGGCTATCACCGGCTGCATGTCCAGGCCGGCTCCTCCGCCGATGCCGACGCGGTCCTCATCGTCACCCCGGATGCCTTGACGCTGCCGAGCCGGCTGGGCAACTCGCGGGCCTGGGGCCTGGCCACCCAGCTGTACAGCGTGCGGTCGAAACAGTCTTGGGGCACAGGCGATCTCACCGACCTGACCGACCTGGCCGTATGGTCGGCCACCCGACACCACGCCGATTTCATCCTGGCCAATCCCCTGCATGCGGCGGAGCCGGTCGCCCCCATGGAGCCGTCGCCGTATCTGCCGACGTCGCGGCAGTTCGCCAATCCGCTGTATCTGCGGGTGCAGGCGATCCCGGAATACACCGCCATCCGCACACCGGCGACGCTGCGCAAGGCCCGGTCCGATGCCCAGGCCCGCGCCGACAAGAACGAGTTCATCGATCGCGACGCGGCCTGGAAGTCCAAGCGCAACGCGCTCAAGGAGGTGTACCGCGCCGACCGCTCGGCGGGCCGCGCGGTGGCGTACGACGGGTACCGCAAGCGGACCGGTCGCGCGCTCGACGACTTCGCGACGTGGTGCGTCCTGGCTGAGAAGCACGGCGACGACTGGCGTGACTGGCCCGCGGAGTTTCAGCACCCCGACCACCCCGCGGTCCGGGCCTTCGCCGAAAAGCACAGCAACCGGATCGATTTCCACCGGTGGCTGCAATGGCAGCTCGACGACCAGCTGACCGCCGCGCAGGCCACCGCGGTACAGACCGGCATGTCCCTGGGCATCGTCCACGATCTGGCGGTGGGCGTGCATCCCGGCGGCGCCGACGCCTGGGCGTTGCAGGATGTGCTGGCCACCGGAGTGTCGGCCGGCGCGCCCCCGGACGAGTTCAATCAGCTGGGGCAGGACTGGTCGCAGCCGCCGTGGCGCCCCGACCAACTCGTCGAGCGGGCCTACGAGCCATTCCGCGACGTGGTCAGGGCGGTGCTGCGGCACGCCGGCGGCGTCCGGATCGACCACATCATCGGCCTGTTCCGGCTGTGGTGGATTCCGGACGGCGCGACGCCGGTCGACGGCACCTATGTCCACTACGACCACGAGGCGATGATCGGCGTGCTCGCGCTGGAGGCGCACCGGGCCGGCGCCGTGGTGGTCGGCGAGGATCTGGGGACCGTCGAGCCGTGGGTTCGCGACTACCTGCGCGACCGCGGCCTGCTGGGCACCTCGATCCTGTGGTTCGAGGCCGACCGGGACGGCGGGCCGTTGCCCGCGCCGCGCTGGCGCGAGTACTGCCTGTCGTCGGTGACGACGCACGATCTGCCGCCCACGGCCGGCTATCTGGACGGCGCGCACCTGCGGCTGCGCCGCGATCTCGGCCTGCTGACCCGCCCGTTCGAGGAAGAGGCCGCGGCCGATCACGCCGATCAGCAGCGCTGGTTGGACGTCCTGCGGGCGGCGGGGCTGCTGCCACCGAACGCGCCCGATGCCATCGATGCCGACCAGATCGTCCTCGCCCTGTATCGCTATCTGACCCGCACTCCGTCACGGCTGCTGGCACTCGCTCTGCCCGACGCCGTCGGTGACGTTCGTACCCAGAATCAGCCGGGCACCAGCGACGAATATCCGAACTGGCGGGTGCCGCTGGCCGGTCCCGACGGCCGTCAGGTCCTGCTCGAAGACCTGTTTTCCGACCCCCGGGCGGCGGCGTTGGCGCAGGTGATGGGTGACGCGGTGACCCCCGGATTGAGTTGATTCGAGTTTCTCCACCCCGTCATCTGCGATATCTTCGCTGTTACTCGAGGAGGTCAGGTGAAGAAGCTGAAGATGCTGACGGTAAGTGCCGTGGCAGCAGGTGCGGTGGCTGTGGGTGCCACTGCGATGTTCGGCTCGTCGGTGGCCGCGTCCGATCCCGGCGGCTCGAGCTCCATGAATGTGGTGGGTGAGTCCTACGCGCGGGCCGTCTCGATCCTGAAGAGCCAGGGCATGAAGGCCACCTTCGGCGGCTCCGTGGGCAGCGATGTGCCGCAGGCCCAGTGCATCGTCGATCAGGAGAAGATGGGCAGCCACGGCCGCGTCATCCTCATGCTGAACTGCACCACCAAGGCCGTCGAGAACGCCTCCGCCGGCGCGCCGGCGGCCGGTGGCGGCGCTCCCGCAGGGGCGCCCGGTGCTCCGCAGGGCCCGCACGTCGGCGCCAACGGCGTGACGACGGTGCAGGCGACGCCTGTCGGCCCGCAGCCGGGCATGTCGGTCCCCGGTATGTAACTTTTGCCGAGACGGCATTCCAGCAGGTCAAGACACAGGTTCTGGCTGCTGGGATGCCGTTTCGTCGTCTCACGGCAAAACCCAGTACCGCCGTTCCCACATAAAACGCTTACACTGGGTCCACTCGCAACGATGCTTGAGGATCCGGAGGTAGCTGTTCCATGCTGCGACCACAACGTTTCGCCCATGAGGTAGACCCGGGTCCGGTGCAGATCCAGGCCCGCAACGTGGCTTTCGAGACCGCGGACAAGCCGATGTCCTGGATTCCCGGCCACCCTGTCGCCTCGCACGTGGTGAACCTGCTGAACATCCTGCTTCCGGCGGGTGAGCGCTGGTTCATCGAGACGTTCAACGAAGCGCTGCCGCTCATCAAGGATCCGAAACTCGCCGACGACGTCCGCGGCTTCATCGGCCAGGAGGCCATGCACGCCGAGGCCCACGACACCGTCATGAACGACTACCTGGTGCGCAGTGGCATGAATGTCACGCCGTTGCTCGATCAGGTCGAGTTCGTCTTCGAAGAGATCCTCGCTCCGGCCAAGACGGACGACCCGCGCCGCAAGATGAACAACCTCATCGAGCGGCTGTGGTTCATCGCGGCCGTCGAGCACTACACCGCGGTGCTCGGCGACTTCGTCTTGAACTGCACGTGGGACAACTACGACGCCGACCCCGTCATGGTGGACCTGTTCCGCTGGCACGGCGCCGAGGAGGTCGAGCACCGCTCGGTGGCCCACGAGGTCGCCGTGTACTTCCGCAACAGCTACTTCGACCGCATCCGCGCCATGAGCGTGGTGGCGGTCCTGATGTACGTGTTCTTCCAGCGCGGCATGCGGTTCCTGGTCAAGAGCGACCCGCAGCTCAAGCTCGGCTGGTGGAAGTCGCAGCGCCTGCGGATGCGCGACTCGAAGCTGGGGCTCCTGCCGAAGTACCGGAACCTGCTGCTGACCCAGACGCTGGTGTACTTCAAGCCGAACTACAGCCCGGAAGACATGGGCTCGACCGCGCAGGCCGTGGCGTATCTGGCCGCCTCGCCCGCTGCCCGCGCCGCACACCTGTGAGGGCGCGCCGCTTCCGGTCACGTCTGGCGCCGCCCAGCGTGATGGGCCTGTTGCCGCACGACCTGCTGGTGACCGTGGCCGACGCCGTCGTCAGCAGCACGTTCTGGGTATCGACGCGGGTACGCAAGCCCCCGGTACCGGCTGTCGTCGAGCGCACCATCGCGCTGAAGATCGCCGGCCGTGAGGTCGTCGCGCACGACCAGGACGTGGTGGCGTTGACGTTCGTCAGCGCCGACGGGTCGGAACTTCCCCGCTGGCACCCGGGTTCGCATCTCGACATCCACCTGCCCAGCGGTCTGATCCGCCAGTACTCGCTGTGCGGCGATCCCGACGAGCAGGGCGCCTACCGAATTGCCGTGCGGCGCATACCCGATGGCGGCGGTGGCTCCATCGAGGCGCACCAGCTGGCGGTCGGGGACGTGATCACCACCAACGGACCGCGCAACGCCTTCCCGCTGGCGGTGCCCGGCTTCGGGTCGCCGACCCGCACGCTGCGGTTCATCGCCGGCGGTATCGGTATCACGCCGATCCTGCCCATGCTGGCGCGTGCCGAACAGTTCGGCATCGACTGGTCGATGCTGTACGTCGGCCGCAGCCGCGACAGCCTGCCGTTCCTGGACGAGCTGACACGGTTCGGCGACAAGGTGCAGATCCGCACCGACGACGTCGACGGCCTGCCGACGGCCGACGATCTGCTGGGCGACTGCCGGCCGGGCACCTCGGTGTACACGTGCGGCCCGGCGCCGATGCTCAATGCGATCCGTACCCGGCTGGTCGGGGCGGACGACATCGAGCTGCACTTCGAGCGCTTCGCCGCGCCTCCGGTGACCGATGGCCAGGAGTTCAAGGTCGAGGTCGCCTCGACGGGCCAGACCGTTGCCGTCGCGGCCGACGAGACGTTGCTGACGGCGCTGATCAAAGCCGGTGTGCACGCACCGTATTCGTGCCAGCAGGGCTTCTGCGCCACGTGCCGGGTGAAGGTGCTCGCCGGCGCCGTCGACCACAGGGACGGCCTGCTGACCGAGACCGAACGCGAGGCCGGTCAGGCACTGATCTGTGTGTCGCGCGCGCAGGGCGACGGACCGCTGACCCTGGACCTCTAGCCGTCCGGTTTACGATGCCCCAATGCCAATGGCCGAGGGGACCGATTTCGCGGGCTACACCATCGTCCGGTGCCTGGGTTCCGGTGGCATGGGCGAGGTCTACGTCGCCCAGCATCCGCGACTGCCCAGGCAGGACGCGCTCAAGGTGCTGCGTCCCGAGATGTCCACGAATCAGGAGTTCCGCGAGCGGTTCCTGCGTGAGGCGGACCTGACCGCTGCGTTGTCGCATCCGAACATCGTCGGGGTGTACGACCGCGGCGAGTTCGACGGCCAGTTGTGGATCTCGATGGAGTACGTCGACGGCATCGACGTCAGCCGCCTGCTGCGCGGCGCCGGCGGCGTATCCGACGATCAGGCGGTCGCGATCATCAGCGCCGTCGCCGACGCGCTCGACTACGCGCACCAGCACGATCTGCTGCACCGCGACGTCAAGCCGGCCAACATCCTGATCAGTGACACCGATCCGGCGAGCCGCCGAATCAAGTTGGCCGACTTCGGCATTGCGCGGTGCGCCAACGACTCCGCCGGGCTGACCGCGACGAACATGACCGTCGGCACCGTGTTCTACGCCGCTCCGGAGCAGCTGACCGGCAGCGTCATCGACGGCCGCGCCGACCAATATGCGTTGGCGGCCACCGCTTTTCAGCTCTTCACCGGGGCGCCGCCGTTCGAGAACTCCAACGCCGCGGTGATCATCGGCAAGCACCTCAGCGCTCCCCCGCCGTCGCTCTCACAAAGCCGGCCCGATCTCGCCGCCCTGGACCCGGTGCTGGCCAAGGCACTCGCCAAGGATCCCAAGGACCGGTTCGACAAGTGCGCCGATTTCGCCCGCGCCCTCCAGCACGGGCTGGGCGTGACGGGCGCGGATGCCACCATTCTGGCTCCCGCGGCGGCGGACCGGACGCAGGTCCTGCAGCCGGACAAATCCACGCGGTCCCGCCGGTCGCTGATCCTGCCCGTGGTGCTCACGGTGCTGCTGATCGCCGCACTGGTCTTCGCGGCCATCGAGTTCACCCGCGCCAAGGATGAACAGCCGGCACCGCCGCGTCCCGCAGCGACGACCACAACGGCTCCCCCGGCGACCACCACACCGTCGGCCACCGAGGCGCCACCGAGCCCGACATCGGCCGTCGCGCCCACCGAGCCTCCCGCCGAGCCGACCGAGGCGACGGTCACCAGCACCGTCACGGTCGAGACCACCACGCCGCCGACCACCCCGACCACCACCGAAGCGCCTGCGCCAGAACAGGAGACGCCGATCCGCGAATGCATGGACCGGACCGGGATGACACGGCTGCAGTGCTGGGAAGAGATTCGCCGCGGCGAGCGGAGGCGCTGATGTCACCCAAGTTCGCCGTGGTCGCACCGGTCGCGGCCGGAGTCACCGCCGATCCGGTCTGGATGACGCAGTTCGCCCGCCACCTGGAGAGCTGTGGCTTCGAATCCATTGTGGCCGTGGAACATACGGTGCTGCTCACCGAGTACTCGAGCGTGTATCCCTACGACGCCTCGGGCCGCGTGGAGATTCCCGCCGACTGTGCGGTCCCGGATCCACTGGAACTGCTGGCTTTCCTCGCCGGGCAGACGAGCACACTGGGCCTGGCGACGGGCGTGCTGGTGCTGCCGAACCATCACCCGGTGGTGTTGGCCAAGCGCGTCGCCACCTTGAACGCCTTGTCCGGCGGTCGTGTTCGCCTGGCCGTCGGCATGGGCTGGCTGCGCGAGGAGATCGAGGCGTGCGGGGCCCCGTTCGACGCCCGTGGCCGCCGCGCCGACGAGCAGATCGACGTATTGCGGCTGCTGTGGTCGGATCAGCCGGACGGCGTCACCCATTCCGGCGAGTTCTTCGAATTCGCCCATGCCGCTTGCTATCCCAAGCCGGTTTCGCCGATCCCGATCCACATCGGCGGGCACAGCCGGGCCGCGGCCCGCCGCGCCGGCCAGCGCGGTGACGGCTTGCAGCCGCTCGGCGTCGCGGGCGCGGAACTGTCGGCGTTGATCGCGCTGATGCGGGAGTCGGCCGAGCGGACCGGCCGGGACCCCGACGCCCTCGAACTCTCCCTCGGACACCTGGTGCCCAAGGTCGACGCCGATCGTGCCGGCCGGCTCGCGGAGCTCGGCGCCGACCGCATCGTGCTGGCGATGCCGCCCGTCACCGACATCGACGAGGCCAGGGACATGTTGTCGGCGTGCGCCGAACGGCTCGGGCTCACACCGTGCCGCTGACAGTGGCCGACCGGCTGGCGCTGACCGACCTGGTGCACCGCTACGCCGCGGCCGTCGACGACCGCCGGTTCGACGATGTCGTCGAACTCTTCACCAGCACAGCGGAATTGGTCCTCCCGGACCCGCCCCGATCGCTGGACCCGATACGGCCCGAGCACGGGCCAGACGGGGTCCGGGCCGCGATGGCCGCCCTGTCGGGCGTCGTCCGCACCCAGCACGAGATCGTCGGTGAGGTCTACACCGACGCCACCGACCACGCTCGTGGCCGCATCACGTGCGTCGCCCACCACTGGACCCGCGGCGCCGACTCGGACGTCACCGATCTGGTGTGGCACCTGCGGTACGACGACGAGTACGCCCCGACCGGCGACGGCTGGCGCATCCGGCGCCGCGCCCTGACGCTCAACGCCATCGAGACCCGGCCCGTCCGCCGCCTCCGGGACTAGCCGTCGTCTACGCCGGCTGCGCCACGATCAGCAGCGTGTCTCCGCCGACCTGCACGCCGCCGTCGCCGATCACCGCCGCCAGCCGAGCCCGCAGCTCGGCGGCCCGGTCGGCGGGCAGCACCAGGTGGTTGGAGTAGGTGAACACGAGGTCCAGCCACTGCTCGCGGGTGTACTGCTCACCGCGGGCGTAGGTCAGCTGCTGCACGGCGAATCCGGCGGTCTCCAGGTCGGCCACCACGTCGGCGCTGTCCATGCCCGAGCCGGTCCCGCCGGTGGGGGTCCCGGTCACCAAAGGTGAAGCGGCATCGAGGAAGTCGCGGTACACCTCCGCGAAATCCTGGCGCGACGGCTGCACCGGGAACAGCCGGTTCCACGCCAGCGCCAGCCGGCCGCCCGGGGCGAGCAACCGGCGAATCTTCGGCAGCGCCGCCGCCGGGTCGACCCAGTGGAACGACTGGGCGAACAGGACCACGTCGAAGGTCCGGCCGGCGTCGTCCCAGTCCTCGAAAGTGGCCACCTCGACGGTGACGCCGTGCTCGGCGGCGATCTCGGCCATCCTCGGATCCGGTTCCAGCGCAACCAGTTCCGCCCCGCGGGCGATCAGCTGCCGGGACGCGATCCCGGTTCCGGCGCCGACGTCGAGCACCCGGACCGAACCGGTCCCGACCAGTTCGTCGAGCATGGCCTCCGGGTAGCGGGGCCGGTGCCGGTCATACGACCGGGCGGCACCGCCGAACGAATCAGCTCGGTCACGCTGCCGGTACAGCTCATCAGACTCAGCCACGACTCGACGCTACCGGGAGCCCGTTCCCCGGATGCCGAGTGGTGCACCGGCGGCAGCTACGGGCATGCTGGACCCCATGACGCGTCCGCCGCGCCGGTGGGACCCGCTCCGACCGCTCGATCTGTTCACCTCGGTGGTGTCGACCGCCGCGGTGCTGCCGGTGAGCACCGGGGCGGCCGCGGCCTATCGGACGGCGTTGCTGACGGTGCGGCCGCTGGTGGTCGGGCGCCGGATCACCGTCCGCATGAGCACCAGCGACCTGGCCTTCACCGTGACCAAGTTCGATTCCCGGTGGGATGCCGGCATCTTCGCCGTCGGCCACATCGGCACGGTCAACATCGCCGCGGACAAGGTGAAATGGGCGGGAACCGAACTGAATTCGGTCTCGGCGAAGCTGAACAACCTGCACATCCGGCCCTCGGTGCCACCGATGTTGGCAGCCACTCCCGTCGAGGTGACGTTGGAGGTGCCGTCCGACTCGCTCGACGAGCTGATCCGGGCCGCCGAACCGCGTGTGCGCACCGAGATCGGCGACGACGGGGTCACCCGAATCCGGTTGTCGCGCTTCCGCTCCGGGGTCATCGAGGTCGATCCTCACCTGCACGGCAAGACGTTGTGGCTCAAGCCCCGTGGCCTGACGCTGGGCGCCGCCCGGGTCCCGGTGCCCGGACTCGCCCCGGCGTACCCGGTGCGGCTGCCCGAGCTGCCGTACGGCATGACCCTGACCTCGGTGGAGGTCGGTCCGGGCGTCGTACGTGTCGGTGCGACACTGCCGGAATGGCGGTTCGACCTGCCGCGCGCCGTCCTGGACGAGCTGATCAACCAACTCAGTGTGGTGGGCCGGCCGCTCGACGTGATCTGGCCAGGCTGATCCGCTGCGCTGAAGATCCGCCGATCCTTCACTACAGTCACGGTCGTGACCATCGGCTACTCCCGATACGTCGCGCTCGGCGACAGCCAGACCGAGGGCCTGTTGGATGGCGACGACAACACCGGCATCCACGGTTTCGCCGACCGCCTGGCCTGGCGACTCAACGCATTACAGCCTGGACTCCAATACGCGAACCTCGCGGTGCGGGGCCGTCGGATCAGTGACGTACTGGACCGGCAGCTGCCGCTGGCCCGGGACATGAACCCCGACCTGATCACCAGCTGCATCGGGATGAACGACGTCACGCGGCCGGTGCGCAGCTTCGACAAGGCGCTCGAGGACATGCGGCGCGTGCATACCGAACTCGCCGCCACCGGCGCGACCGTGGTCACGACGACGTTTCCCGACATCGCCCGCATCCTGCCGGTGGGACGGGTGCTCAGCGGCCGGCTGCGCCGCATCAATGAGGTGATCCGGGCCGACTCGACCCGTTTCGGATTCCGGCTGGTCGACCTGTCGACGGCCACCTCGATGCTGGACCCCGCGACCTGGGCCGTCGACCGGGTTCACGGCTCCCCGCACGGCCATCAACTGTTCGCCGACGCCGCCGCCGAGGCGCTGGAGTTGCCCGGCAGCGATCACCGCTGGGCCGAGGTCGAGGGTGAACTCGTCCTGCCGCGACTGCGCGAGCGCATGTATTCGCAGCTGATGTGGGCCCAGAACATGCTGATGCCGTGGGTGTGGCGGCACACGCTGGGCAGTTCTCGAGGTAAGGGGCTCGAGCCGAAGCGCCCGGTGCTGGCGCCGCTCGACGCCAGCCCGGCGTTATCCGAGGCCGAGTAGTCCGAGCGGCAGCGGCGATTCACCGCGTCCGAGCGCACCGACGACGCCCGGGCAGAACGACGAGATCGCGAAGCCGGTGAACATCGTGGCCGGGCCCAGCGACATGCCCGAGGTGTCGGCGACCTTGGCCGCCGCGTCGGCCAGGGTCTGGCCGGGCTGCGCGAGCATCGGGCACACCGACTGGCCCAGCGCGACCGGATCAGACCCGTTCGGCAGCATCATGTCGGCGTTGCTGAGCGCGTTGTTGAAGGCATCGACGCCCGCATCTGCGCTGGCCGGAGCGGCCACGACGAGGCTGCCCACGATTCCGACGGTGGTAGCTGCAATTGCGATGGCGGCGCCGAATGTGCTCTTCATGATGTCCTCATCATAGGGGAAGCAGGTTGCCGCTACCGCCTCGCGGCCGTCTCAGACGCCCGTCCAGGCGCTTGCAATCCGGGTTCCGATGTCGATGACCTTGGCATCTGCGCTGTTGATCTCGCCTGCCACATGCTGGGCGATGAAGCGCCGGATCTCGCCGTCGACGTTGGCAACGATGCGCAACAGCTCCGCCCGGATCGATGACGACGTCACGTGGATGGCGATGTCCGACGACCGTGGCGTCTTGACGTCGATGACGAGGAGCAGCGGGTGGGCGGCCCGCGCGGTCGCGGTCAGGTTGATCTCGCCGAACACCATGAACCGGGGCCGGTCGATGCGCAGGTCCAGCGTCATGTCGATTTCCAGCGGGATGCGGATTGCGAAGGTGATTTCTTCACCGAGCGTCCTGGCCACCACGGGGTGTTTGATCTGCACGCGCGCGGTGACCTTCGCGAGCCCGCCGGGGCCCTGGGCGATGGGACCCATGTCGAAGGCTTCACCGGCGATGCCGCCGATCGCGTCCGCGACACGTTCCTCGCTGACCGCGACCTCGAAGAATCGTCGACCGAATTCCTCGTAGGACATGTATTCGTGTTGTGGTTGCACTGGCATGGTGTGACTACGTTCTCATGTCGGGGACGGAAGCAGCGGCAACTGGCGGCTTCATTCGGCAAAGAGTCGCAGGCCGACGATGCCCCGGCCCCCGATACCCAGCTCCGCGATGACCACACCGCGGTAGCCGTCCCGTCGGACGCCGGCCAGGACGTACCGGCCTGCGGCAATGACCTTCTGCACGCGCGTTCCGGCGAGTTCTTCGACCAGTTCGGACACGCTGAGCCGGGCGTCAGGGCCGCGGGTGATCTGCACCGGCTCACTGAGCCGGCGCTTGACCGCCAGCTCGTCGCCCGTCGCGGCATCGGCCAGCAGCCCCGTCAACGCACGCTTTGCTCTTGTCCCTCCGGTGCGCAGCCCGCCGAGAAAACCCACCGCGCCGCCGGGGCCCTGGTTGCGCAACAGCGCCGCCGAGAGCCCCAAACCCGCCGGCAGCGCCGCGGCGCCGCACCGGACGAACTGCACGACCATGCCCGGCAGCTCCCAAAATGCTTGCAGCCGAGAAATTTTCAGCGACGCGTCGGAGCCCTCTGCCACCACGTCGTACTGCAGATAGACCGGGATGCGCAGCTGCACCTGGGTGCCCATGTGCACTTCGAGCTCGAGGTCACGCACGACGGTGTTGCCGAGCACGATGTCGGCGTCGCGGTGGAACACGATGGTGCGCGGCCCGATGAAGGTGTCGTAGAACTGTGCGATGGCACGGTGACCGACGTGCGGCCGGGAACCGGCAGGGTCCTCGACGCGTCCGTCGGCGCTGAACAGATCCACCCAGGCCGCCTTGTCGTGCGCTGCCGTGGCGGCAGGCGAGCGCTCGACGGTGGCCAGGAGGTCGTCGCGGGTCGGCGATTGTGGTACCGGCATGTCTCCATCGTCCACCACCGCCGAGTTCGGCTGCGAGGGGATGGCCTGTCGGATCGTCGTGGCAGATGTCGCCGATGTCGCGCACACTGGTCGGTATGAGCAACAACGGCCCGTTCGGCATCGATCCGGAAGAGTTCGATCGCGTCCTGCGCGAGACGGGCGAGGGCATCCGGGGCGTATTCGACCGCCTCGGCCGCGGTGCCGCCTGGGCCAACGTGGTGAACGACCTGACCCGGACGCCGCGGCACGCGACGCAGCCCGAGACCACCGGCGACACCGGCGACGGCGTGTGGGTGGTGTACACCGTCGCCGCGGACGGCGGAGCGCACGTCGAAGAGGTCTACCCCTCCGAACTGGAGGCCCTGCGGGCCAACAAGAACAACACCGACCCGTCCCGAAAGGTCAGGTTCCTGCCCTACGGCATCGGGGTGAGCGTGCTGGACGCGCCTGAACAGGCCGGCGCACCGCAGCGTGACGACGATCAGACGGCGGGGCACGAACCCCGCTGATATTGACCTGCCGACTATATCCCCGGCGACGCGGCTGACACGCTACGCTTTGCCACATTGTCGTGTGGCAGTAGTGCGAGGGGAGATGACCAGGATGTTTCGGGTACTGACGGTGGCCGCAGCGATCGCCGGAACCGCCATCGGGCTGGCACCCTTCGCGAGCGCCGATCCGGCGCTGGGCGGCAGCGACGATCCCGGCCGCTACCCCACTGACGTCCCCGGCATGAACTACCAGGCCGTCAACGGCGCGCCGTGCGACAACCACGACATCTTCATCTTCGGCCGCGGTCCGGGCGGCGCATCCATGGCCTGCCACTGGATTCCCAACCAGTGGCCGCCCGTCGACACCGGATTCTGGGGCTACTCCTATGCGATCCAGGGCGTCAAGGACATCGGTTCTCCGTGCCCGGGCCCGCAGACCGCGGCGCAGGCTCCTGACGGCCGACCGCTGCTGTGCCTGGGAGCGCAGGGCTGGCAGCCCGGCTTCAAGACCGGCGACGGGTTCTTCCCGAGCTGATCCCCACACTGCACCGCGAGCCGCTGGCCGGGTGTCGACATTCGTCACTGGCGGTAGTGCGCATTCAATTCGTTTGCAGCGCAGCACTTTCGCCTTCCATGGTTGTGGGTCACCGGTAGCCTCAAGTGCCGCGGTCGCTGACCGCCATCGCTGCCGACCGCCGTCGCTGCGATCCGCCGCGCTGCTGACCGTCATCGCCGCGACCCGCACCGCGCCCCGATCCCGCCTTCTGTTTCGGACCAGCCGACCGATTCGAACGGACGGCCGATATTCGCCCATAGGACATCGCCGGTGAGGCTGGGTTGCCGCATCGGGGCGTCGTATCAGGTTGCGGGACTGTCTGTTTCACCATCGGAATCTCCGCTCTCGGGCGGGTAGAGCGTGGGGTGGTGGTAGTGGTTGGTTCGTGGTTGGCCGACGTCGAGCAGGGGTGGTGGGGTCCATTGGGTGCGACCGTCGGGGCCCATGGTGGTGTGCCAGCCGCCGGTGTCGACCAGACGGTTGTCGCGGCCGCAGGCCAGGGTGAGGTTGGTGATGTCGGTGGGGCCGTCGTCGCGCCAGTTGGTGTTGACGTGATGAGCCTGCGAGCGCGAGGCGGGGGCGATGCAGTTGGGGCGGGTGCAGCCGTGGTCGCGGGCGAACAACGCCAGGCGTTGGGCTGTACTGGCGGTTCTCGCTGCCCGGCCCAAGTAGAGCGGTTGGCCGGTGTGCTCATCGAACACCGCCAGGTAGTTGTCCGAGCCCTGGGCTGCCATCCGCACCAGATCCTTCACCAGGAGCTTGGTACCGGTGTGGGTGAGCGCCATCCCGGCGCGCTTTTCCAGCTCGGTGACGGTGCAGGTGGCGACCACCGCGACGGGGAACCCGTTGTGCACCCCGGAGGTTCCGGTGGCCAGCATCATCCGGCCCACGAATTTGAAGGCGTCGTACTGCCGCTGCGCCACAGTCCTTGTGTCGTTGTCGATCTGCTCCTGCGTCGGGGTCCCGGAGAAGCAGGGTTCCGGATCGGCCGGGTTGCACATGCCCGGGGCGGCGTACTTGTCGAACAACACCTCCCAGTAAGCCCGCCCTTCCGGATCGAGTTGAGCGGTGACGTCGGTGCGCCCGTCAGGCCGCTGCTTACCCATCACGAACGACCGCTTCGGATCCGGCTCATCGTCGTTGGGTTCGGGCCCATCCTGATCCAGCTTGTACAACAAATCCGCCGCGACTTTGCGGAGGTCTTCGGGGGTTTTGACCCGGGCATCGGCCACCAGATCCGTCTCGCACTGCAACAACGTGACCGGGTCGGCCGCCCACAACGGCACCTTGCCGAAAAACCAGGCGATCACCTGCACGTGCTCACTATTGATCGCACCCTCGGCCAACGCGGCGGCCACCAGTTCCCACACCGGACCCAACGCCTCGCCCGTGATCGCCGAGCGCGGACCCAAATTATCCGTGTCCCGCACCCTCCGGCGGGCCTCCTCCCGGCTGATCCGCAACCGCACATGCAACACCTCAGGCCAATCCTTGGCCCCGATCCCCTTGGCGGTGGCCTGGGTTTGTGCCGCGGCCAGGATCTGATGGTCGACCGCCTCGGCCGCGCACTTCAGGGTTTCGCGGCGGGACTGCAGCTCCAACAGGACTTTGATGGGCAACCCGCTGTAGTCCAGGCCGTTGACCGTGGCGATCGCATCCTCAAGCGCCGCGTAGGCGTTGAGGACAGTAGCGGAGTCGATGGCCATACTCGAACATTAGTTCGAATCACCGACAAGGCGCTGTGACGAATGGGCCACTAGTTACCTCCTGCAACCAGCGCTAACAAAGTGACCAAAGTTTTTTCGAGAGCGTCGCCGGTAAGGCAAGGAAACCCGGCCATCCAGCGCGGCACCCCATCCGGCAGCCTGGATCAGCCCAAGCTTTTCTCAAAATGACGCCGAATGGCAGCGAGCATCGCCGCGTGCGCCTTCTCCGCCTGCGCAGCAGTGAAAGCCATGAACGGAGAAGGTGCCTCTATATCCACTACCTCGGTGAGAGCGGTGCCTGCGCCGGCAGGCGCGAAGGTGACGGTGCCACTGAGCCGCACGGACGGAAATTGGCGCGCCTCGGTGTGCACGACGCCGTCGGGCGCGATCAGCACCGTGGCCCGGTAGGTCACGCGCAGACTCAACGGGCCGAATGGGATGCGATCCCGCACCCGATAGTCACGGCGGCGGCCCCGCACATCCTGCTGATCGGCCAGACAGTCCACCGCCACCACGAGCGGATGAACCAGCTTCATATTCGCCAGATCTGTATAGAAGGTGCGGACTTCGTCGGGCGTCCCCGGCACCTCTTCCCTGAGTTCGAACCGGGACCGCGACAGCCACATCGACCCACCGTAACTTGACCGTTTCAGATGGTCAGCCAGTATCCGCCGAATCGGCGGCATGAGCTGCCCGACAGGACGTCGAAACCGACGCAAAAGCCGCGCAGAGGCCGGTCACGCCGGTCTCGGAATTAGCTGGTCACGACCTCGCAACGACCGTCACGACCTTGCATTTGCGCAAAAGCTGTGTATGGCAGTATGTTTTGCGCATTCACCTGCGAAGACGTGAAATCGCTTCTGCCCCAAACGATGCGAATACACACCGATGTAACGCACACCACAGGATTCGCGAAACGTGATGGCAGACACAGTATTTTGACCGTCGCGATTTTCCGTTGCTAGCGTTCATCGCCATGTTTGCTATTGCGACCGCCTCGCTGCTGGCTTTGGTCAACCAGGTTTCGGGTACGCCGTACGTCTCCGGCGGAGACACGGCACGCGGCACTGACTGCTCCGGACTGGCCTCCTGGGTGGCCAACGCGGCCACCGGCCGCCCCATCTACGGCAACCGGTTCAACACCGGCAACGAAGAGGCCGCACTGCGGGCTCGTGGCTTCCTGCCCGGCACCGCGCCCGGCGCCCTGAACATCGGCTGGAACGGCGGCCACACGGCCGTGACGCTGCCGGACGGCACTCCGGTGTCCAGCGGTGAGGGCGGTGGCGTCCGCATCGGTGGCGGCGGCGCCTTCCAGCGCCAGTTCACCCACCACATGCACCTGCCGATGGCCCCGGGTGAGGACATCCCCGCCGACCTGCCTCTCGACGGCCCGCTGGACGCGCCCCTGGCGCCTCCGGCCGACCCGGCCGACCTCCCGGCCCCGGAAATCATCGAGGCGGCCAACTTCGCGCCCGCTCCCGAGGCCCCGGCGCCGGCCCCCGAGGCGCCTGCCCCGGCTCCTGAGGGCCCGGAGATGCCCGTCTAACCGTTCGACGACCCCTCTGTTTCACAGTCAGGGCTGCCACCGCTCAGCGATGGCAGCCCTGACTGCTATCTGACGTCTTCGGCAAGGTGGGTTCCGGTCAGGGTGTTCCCGGCCGCGACCAGGTCGGCCGGAGAACCCTCGAAGATGACCCGGCCGCCGTCGTGACCTGCGCCGGGACCCAGGTCGATGATCCAGTCGGCGTGCGCCATGACGGCCTGGTGATGTTCGATGACGAGGACCGACTTGCCGCCGTCGACGATCCGGTCCAAGAGCGCGAGCAGTTGCTCGACGTCCGCCAGGTGCAGGCCGGTGGTCGGCTCGTCGAGGATGTAGATGTCGCCCTTCTCCCCCATCTGCGTGGCGAGCTTGAGTCGTTGTCGCTCCCCGCCGGACAGTGTGGTCAGCGGCTGCCCGAGCGTGAGGTAGCCCAGCCCGACGTCCACCATCCGGGCGAGGATTTTCTGTGCGGCCGGCACTTTCGCGTCACCGTCGGAGAAGAACTGCTCGGCCTCGGCGACGGGCATGGCGAGCACTTCGGCGATGTTCTGCCCGCCCAGGGTGTATTCGAGCACCGAGGCCCCGAACCGCCGGCCTTCGCACTCTTCACAGCGCGACTCGACGGTCGCCATCACTCCCAGGTCGGTGTAGATGACTCCGGCTCCGTTGCATGCCGGGCAGGCGCCTTCCGAATTCGAGCTGAACAGTGCGGGTTTGACGTCGTTGGCCTTGGCGAACGCCTTGCGGATGTGGTCGAGCAGTCCGGTATAGGTGGCCGGGTTGCTGCGTCGCGATCCCCGGATCGGCGCCTGGTCGATGGTGACGACGCCGTCGCGCCCGGCCACCGACCCGTCGATCAGGGAGCTCTTGCCCGAGCCCGCCACGCCCGTGATCACGGCGAGCACGCCGAGCGGGATGTCCACGTCGACGTCCTGCAGATTGTTGGTGTTTGCGCCACGAATCTCCAACGCCCCGTTGGCTTCTCGCACCGACTCCTTCAGCGCCGCCCGGTCGTCGAGATGCCGTCCGGTGATACTGCCGCTACCGCGCAGCCCCTTCACCGTGCCTTCGTAAACCACCTGGCCGCCACCCGAGCCCGCCTCGGGACCGAGGTCCACCACGTGGTCGGCGATGGCGATCACTTCCGGCTTGTGTTCGACGACCAGCACGGTGTTTCCCTTGTCCCGCAGCTGAATCAACAGGTCGTTCATGCGGGTGATGTCGTGCGGATGCAGTCCGATGGTCGGCTCGTCGAACACGTAGGTGACGTCGGTCAGGGCCGAGCCGAGGTGGCGAATCATCTTGACCCGCTGCGCTTCTCCGCCGGAGAGTGTGCCGGCGGGGCGCGCCAGGGAGAGGTAGCCCAGACCGATCGCGACAAACGAGTCGAGCGTGTGCCGCAATGTCGCCAACAGGGGCGCCACGCCGGCGCCGAGGCGCTTGTCGTCGGCCAGCGCCCCGACCCACTCCGCGAGGTCGGTGATCTGCATGGCGCAGGCCTCGGCGATGTTGACGCCCTTGATCTTTGACGAGCGAGCCAGCTCCGACAACCGGGTGCCGTCGCACTCGGGACAAGTCGTGAACGTCACCGCCCGCTCGACGAACGCCCGGATATGGGGCTGCATCGCCTCGACGTCCTTGCTCAGGAACGATTTCTTGATCTGCGGGATCAGCCCCAGGTAGGTGAGGTTGACGCCGTCGACCTTGATCTTGGTCGCCTCCTTGTGCAGCAGGGCGTCCAGTTCCTTCTTGGTGAACTTCTTGATCGGCTTGTCGGGGTCGAAGAAGCCGCAGCCGTTGAAGATTCGGCCGTACCAGCCGTCGATGCTGAAGCCGGGAATGGTGATGGCGCCCTCGTTGATCGACTTGCTGTCGTCGTACAGCGCGGTGAGATCGATGTCGTTGACGGCGCCACGACCCTCACACCGCAGACACATACCGCCCACGATGTTGAAGTCGCGACGCTCTTTGACGGTGCGTCCGGCGCGCTCCATGGTCACCGCCCCGGCCCCGCTGATCGAGGCGACGTTGAACGAGAACGCCTGCGGCGAGCCGATGTTCGGTTCACCGATCCGGCTGAACAGGATCCGGAGCAGCGCACCGGTGTCGGTGGCGGTGCCGACCGTGGAGCGTGGGTCGGAGCCCATCCGCTCCTGGTCGACGATGATCGCGGTCGTCAAACCCTCGAGCACGTCGACGTCGGGGCGGGCCTGCGACGGCATGAAGCCCTGCACGAATGCGCTGTAGGTCTCGTTGATCAGCCGCTGCGATTCGGCGGCGATGGTGTCGAACACCAGCGAGCTCTTGCCGGAGCCGGACACCCCGGTGAACACCGTCAGCCGCCGCTTGGGGATCTCGACGCTGATGTCCTTGAGGTTGTTCTCCCGGGCACCGACCACGCGGATGAGGTCATGGCTGTCAGCGGCATGCGTTCTGCTGGGCATACCCACACGCTAACCGGGCCTCGAGCCGGGTCGCTTCTCGATTCCTGATCACTTCTCGCGAGCAGCCATAAAACTGTCGAAAATCACTGGGATATCGACAGTTTTATGTCTCCTCGCGAGAACACCGCTACTTGCCGAAGCCCGCCTTGCGCAGGGCGTCGGCCATCGAGCCGGACGGCACAGACTCGCGGCGGCCACCGCCATTGCCGCGCTGCGGATTACGTCCGCGATCTTGGCCATTGCCGCGGTTCTGTCCGCCACCGTTACCGCCGCGGTTGCCGCCGTCGCGTCCGCGCGGCTGCCCGCCGCCGTCGCGCCGGGCTCCGCCGCCCTGCTCGGGCCGCTTGCCGTCGCGGGCGCGCTGCGGGTCGTCGTTGAGCCGCAGGCTCAGTCCGATGCGCTGCCGCTCGACATCGACCTCGAGCACCTTGACTTTGACGACCTGGCCGGACTTGACCACCTCGTGCGGGTCGGAGACGAAGCGGTCGGCCATCGCCGACACGTGCACCAGACCGTCCTGGTGCACGCCGACGTCCACGAAAGCGCCGAACGCGGCCACGTTTGTCACGACGCCCTCGAGCACCATGCCGACCTTGAGGTCGGACACCTTCTCGACGCCGGCCGCGAAGGTCGCGGTGGAGAACGCGGGGCGCGGGTCGCGGCCCGGCTTCTCCAGCTCTCCCAGGATGTCGGTCACGGTCGGGATGCCGAATCGTTCGTCGGCGAAGTCGCCCGGCTTGAGCGCGCGCAGCTTCCGCTCGTCACCGATGAGTTCGGCGAGGGTGACGCCGGCGCGGTCGAGGATGCGCCGCACCACCGGGTAGGCCTCCGGATGCACACCGGAGGCGTCCAGCGGGTCGTCGCCTTCCCGGATGCGCAGGAAGCCGGCGCACTGCTCAAAAGCCTTGGGGCCCAGACGCGGAACGTCGAGCAGGCCGCTGCGGCTGCGGAACGGTCCGGTCTTGTCGCGGTACGACACGATCGACTCGGCCAGTGATTCGGTGACGCCGGAGACCTTGGCCAGCAGCGGCACCGAGGCCGTGTTGAGGTCGACACCGACCGCGTTCACGGCGTCCTCGACCACCGCGTCGAGGCTGCGGGCCAGGGTTCCGGGCGTCACGTCGTGCTGGTACTGCCCGACGCCGATCGACTTCGGCTCGATCTTGACCAGTTCGGCGAGCGGGTCCTGCAGACGACGGGCGATCGAGACCGCGCCGCGCAGCGTCACGTCCAGGTCGGGCAGCTCGTGGGCGGCATAGGCCGATGCCGAGTACACCGAGGCGCCGGCCTCGCTGACGATCGCCTTGGTCGGCAGCCGCTTGGGACCGGACGCGCCCGCCGCTTTCAGGTCGGCGATGAGTTCGGTTGCCAGCGCATCGGTTTCGCGGGACGCGGTGCCGTTACCGATGGCGATCAGTTCGACGTTGTGCCGCGCGACGAGGGCGGCCAGCGTCGCCTTGGCGTCGTTCCACTTGTTCTGCGGCTGATGCGGGTAGATGGCGCAGGTGTCGACGACCTTGCCGGTGCCGTCCACCACCGCGACCTTCACACCGGTGCGGAACCCGGGATCGAGTCCCAGCGTGGCGCGGGTTCCGGCCGGCGCGGCCAGCAGCAGGTCCTTGAGGTTCTTGGCGAACACCGCGACGGCGTCCTCCTCGGCGCGCTGCCGCAGCCGGATCCGGGCGTCGACGGCCGCCGAGAACATCAGCTTGGTGCGCCAGGCCCAGCCGACCGTCGCGGTCAGCCACGGCGTGGCGGCGCCCCCGGCAGCCATGTCCACACCGAGCGACTGCGCGATCATGGCCTGGTACAGCGTCTCGTCGCCGCCGTCGAAGTTGAGCGACAGCGCCTCTTCCTTCTCACCTCGCAATACCGCCAGCACGCGGTGCGACGGCATGTCCTCGAGCGGCTCGGAGTACTCGAAGTAGTCGCGGAACTTCTGGGCGGCAGGGCTTTTCGCCGCCTCCTCCGACCACGGCTTGGTGGTCAGGGTGCCGTCGGACCAGAACTTCTCGCGCACGGCACCGACCAGTTCGGCGTCCTCGGACACCCGCTCCACCAGGATGTGGCGCGCGCCGTCGAGTGCGGCGGCGACGTCGGCCACCTCCTCACCCAGGAACTCGGCGGCCACGTCCTCGGGGTTGAGCGTGGGGTCGGCGAGCAGCCGGTCCGCCAGCGGCTCCAGGCCGGCCTCGCGGGCGATCTGCGCCTTGGTGCGGCGCTTGGGCTTGTACGGCAGGTAGATGTCTTCGACCCTGGACTTCGTCTCGGCGGCCAGCAGCGCCGCCTTCAGGTCGTCGGTGAGCTTGCCCTGTTCTTCGATCGAGGCCAGCACGGCGTCGCGCCGCTGATCCAGTTCGCGCAGATACCGGAGCCGCTCCTCGAGGGTGCGGAGCTGACCGTCGTCCAGGCTGCCGGTGACTTCCTTGCGGTACCGCGCGATGAACGGCACGGTCGCGCCTTCGTCCAGCAGCCGTACCGCGGCGTCGACCTGACCTTCGGCGACGGCCAACTCTTCGGCCAGGCGGGCGTTCACGGACTTGACGACAGACTTGACGCTCAAATTCACGGGCTGGACCCTACCCAATGCTGCCGACAGTCGTCGGCAGCGGCGAGTAAGTTTGCGCTATGCCTCAGCCGATCCCGACGCACCACGCCCCTGGGCGCACCCGGTAGCGCGACATGAATCCCGACGTGCGCACCCTGTGGATGGTCGTCTCCATGACCGCCCTGCTGTTCGGGTTGCTGCATGTCTGGGTGGGGGCCGGTAGGCGGCGACATCCGGCGGTCCAGCTGTGGGGCGCGGGCAATTTCCTGGGTGCCCTCGGAGCCGGGCTGCTGAGCGCCCGCGGGCTGGTGCCCGAGGTGTTGTCGGTGACGGTCTCCAACGTCCTGATCGTCATGTGCTGGTCGTTGATCTGGGGTGGTCTGTGCGCCTTCAACGGCCAGCCGGTCCGCGGCCGGGTGATGGCTGCCGGGCCGCTGGTGGTGCTGGCCGCGTTCGAGTTGATACCGCCGTTCAACGTCAGCATCCCGGCCCGGGTGTCCCTGACGGCTCTCGTGCTGGCCGGATATTTCACGCTCAGCGTCGTCGACGGCATCAAAGCCCAGCGTGTCGAGCGCCTGGCGTCGCGGCGCATCCTGATCGGCCTGTACGTCGTCGCGGCCGCGGCGACCGTCGCGCGTTCGGTCAGCCTCCATCTGGACGCCGGCGCGGTGCAGTTCGCCACCACCAGCGCGGCCGTGTCGGTGCCGATGCTCTTCTTCGCTTTCGCCGTGATGGCCATCAACCTGTGCCTGTCGCTGATGGGTTGGGAGCGGCTCGAGGATCAATTGGCCGACGCGGCGATGCTCGACTCTCTCACCAGGACGCTGAACCGCGCGGGCTTCATGATCCAGGCGCAGCGGCTGGCCGAGGAGTGCGTCGCGCGCCAGTTGCGGTGCTCGGTCATCGTGATGGATCTGGATGAGTTCAAGGCCGTCAACGACGTCTTCGGGCACGAGGCCGGCGACCGGCTGCTGACCGAGTTCGCATGCGTGGCACGGTCGAATCTGCGCAGCGGCGACCTGTTGGCGCGGATCGGCGGCGAGGAATTCTGCGCGATGCTGCCGGGTGTCGACGAAAGTCAGGCGGCCGTCATCGCCGACCGGCTCCGGGTGGCGTTCGCCGCCGCCACGTTCAGCCACAATGACGCGGTGCTCGCCGGAACGGTGAGCATCGGGGTATCGCAACTCGGGCACAAGGCGGGGTTGCGGTCGGCGATCCGCCGCGCCGACGTGGCGATGTACGAAGCGAAGAGCCGGGGCCGCGACCGCGTGATCCGCGCCTCCGCGGCGGGCAGGGACTGAGCTCTCGACTCAGTACGTCCCGCAGTTCGGCGACGTGGGCTCACCGTTGAAGCGCGCCGCGATCCATTGCATGGCCGGCTCGCCGTCGACCAGCATCGGCAGGGCATGGTTGATCACCAGTTTGTTCAGGAACGGGGGCTCCTCGTTGGTGCGGAACTCGACATCGGCCCCCTTGTCGCACCAGTCCCGCCCGAGCTGGTTGGCCGCGGTCCACGGCACGAGCGGGTCGTAGCGGTTGCTGTTGATGAGGACCGGAGCGTTGGGCTTGTACTTGCCGAGCTTCTGCATGTCGAACAGCGTCTTGAAGGGCTCTTCCTCGACCAGCACGTTGATGTCCTCGGTGAAGTACGGCTGCAGATGCCGGAACATGAAGTCGACGATGGTCTGACCGACGCACTGCCGTGAGACGCTCTCGAGCATGTCCTTGCCGCGCTGGGTGAGCTTGGAGCGGATCAGGTCGGCGAACTCGGGGTAGGCGTAGATTTCGCCGTTGAGCGCGTAACCGACCACGCCGACCAGCGCGCTGCCGTCGGTGTACGGGAACAGTTCCTTGAGATCGGCGACCGGCGCCCCGGCGTACGTGCCGACGACGTGCAGTTCAGGCGCGTAGGACGACGCCAGCTCGGCCGCCGACGCCGCAGCACCTCCGCCTTGCGAGTAGCCCCAGAAAGCAACGGGCCCATCGGGATCCAGTGAGGTGCCCGGCAGCTTCTTGGCGGCGCGCGCGGCGTCGAGCACCGCGGCGGCCTCGGCGACGCGGTTGACGTACGTGTGCATCCCGGGAGTGCCGAGGCCCTCGTAGTCGGTCATCACGATCGCGAATCCGCGCGCGACCATCGTGGCGATGAACGCCTCTTCGTAGTTGACCATGATGTCCCAGCCACCCGAGTAATGGATGCCCTGGTTGAACTGGCGTGACGGTGCGCACTGGTTGCCCTGGCCCTGTGTGCCGACCGCGTAGCTGATCAGTGGCCGCGGTCCCTTGCCCGGCCAGTCGTTGTACGGCTCGAAGTAGGTACCGGTCACGGCGACCGGGTTTCCGCGGGCATCGGTGCTGCGGTACATGATTCGCGTGCCGGTGGCCATGATGGCGCCGAGCTGGCCGGACGGTTCGAGCACCAGGCGCGACGGCTCGGTCCGGATCAGATCTCCGGGCTTGCCCGGCGGCAGTGGATCCGGCGGCAGATAGAACTCGGCGTACTGCGGCTCGTCGCCGTCAGCGTGGGCTGCGGGCAGTCCCGTGAGCAGTGAACCAATGAGTAGACATGCGGCCAGAACGCCCCCGAAACGATGCATAACGGGACAATAACAATGGGACTCTCGTACACGAAATCAGGAATACCTGAAACCAAGAATTCAATTCTTGACGGACGTCGAGTGACAGGCCGCACAGACATTACCTGGAAGCGATCCACGAAGTCGGCGCGCCCGATGTGTCCGCCACGGCATATCGCGAGCGATTCCGCGTGACATCACACCTGCGAGAACGCCGCTATCGGAGTTTCTGCCCCGGCGCGCTGATTTACTGGCCATCGTTACTTCGACCCCGGAGATGAGCAGCAATGGACGACGAGACGACGGCCGCCCCCGACACAGCGGACAGCCCGCCGGTGATCACCGCGCAGGGGCTCGCTGTCATCGGCGAGCACGGCCCGCTCTTCTCTGATGTCGACCTGGAGCTGCGGCCCGGATTCCACGCCATACAGATGCCGGGCGGTCCGGCGCAGCACACGCTCCTGCTGTCGCTGGCAGGCCGGCTCAAGCCGACGCGCGGCACCGTCACCGTCAACGGCGCGACGGGGCCCCGCGGCATCCGGAAGCACTGTGCCATCGCCGCGTTCGCCGACATCGACGACCTGGAAGACATGGTGACGGTCCAGACGGTCATCACCGAGCAGCGCCGCTGGGTGTCGCCGTTCCCGGCCTGGGTTCCGGTCCAGTCGGACGTCCCGGAGATGACGGCGGTCTTCGGCGACGACCTTCCGCTGCTGTCGCCAAAGAGCTTCATCATCGAGCTGTCCGATCTCGAGCTCTTTCTGCTGCGCATCACCCTGGCCCTGATGTCCGACCGGCCGGTGCTGATCGTCGGCGACCTCGAGCAGGTCCGCGACAACGAACGCCGTGCCCTCGCGGTACAGCGGCTCGGCGCCCTCGCCGAACACCGCACCGTCGTCGTCGGAGTGACCAACCCGCTGGGCGAGGACGCCCCCGACCACGTTCTGCATGACCGCCGTATGCTGACCGGAAAGGCCTGACCATGCTTGCTGGACTCGCATTCGGCTCGGAGATCAAGCGATTCGGCCGCAGCCGCATGACGCGCGCCGCGATCGTGGTGCTGATGCTGCTGCCGCTGGTGTACGGCGCGCTGTACCTGTGGGCGTTCTGGGACCCGTTCGGCCAGGTCAACAAGATGCCAGTGGCCCTGGTGAACGCCGACCGCGGTGCCGTCGTCGAGGGCGTCCACGTCAACGCGGGCGACGAGATCGCCCGGAGCCTGACCGCGGACCACAGCCTCGACTGGCATGTGGTGAGCGAAAAGGAGGCGCGCGACGGCGTCGAGCACGGCAAGTTCTACTTCATGCTGGAGCTGCCGGAGAACTTCAGCGAGGCCATTGCCTCGCCCGTCAGCGGCGATCCCCAGAAGGCCCAGCTGATCGCGGTGTACAACGACGCCAACAACTACATCTCCTCGACCATCGGCCGCACGGCCACCAGCCAGGTGCTCAACGCGGTGTCGACGCGCATCTCCGGCCAGGCGGTGAACCAGATTCTGTCCGTGGTGGTTTCGTCCGGAGCCGGCATCAAGCAGGCCGCCGACGGAGCGCAGAAGCTGGCGGACGGCGCAGCGCAGGTCGACACCGGCGCGGGCAAGCTGGTCGGCGGCCTCGACGACGCCCGGAACGGCTCGGCCAAGCTGTCGGCCGGCGCCAAACAACTCTCCGCGGGGATCAACCAGGCCACCGATCCGCTGCTGAAAGTGACCAAGGCCCTGTCGCAGGTCGGCGGGAGCACCGAGCAGTTGCAGCAGAGCGCGACGGCGCTGGAGCAGGCCGCCGATCAGGCCGGCGCACTCGCCACCGCGCAGGACACCGCGGCAGCAGCGATCGGTTCGGTGATCCAACAACTTTCGGTGAACCAGGACCCGGTTTCGGTCGGCGCGGTCAACACCCTGCGCGGCGTCCAGGACCAGCTGAACGGCCACCAGTTCACTCCACAGATCCGCCAGCAGATCACCGATGGACGCAATGCCGCGATCTCGATGACCGAGAACCTGCGCTCCCCCGGCAGCCCGCTGCGGACTGCTCTCGATCAGGTGGGCGGCAGCGGCCAGCAGCTCACCGACAAACTGAACCAATTGCGTAACGGCGCCCAGCAGTTGGCCACCGGCAATGCGCAATTGGCAAGCGGCATCGTGCAACTCGATGACGGGGCGCGCCAGTTGAAGTCGGGCACCGTTCAACTCAAGGACGGCAACCACGAACTGGCCACCAAGCTGGCCGACGGCGCCAAGCAGGTGCCGACGTGGACCGAGCAGCAGAAGCAGGCCATCGCCGACACCATCGGCGGTCCGGTGAACCTGGAGTCCTCCCACGAGAACGGTGCCCCCAACTTCGCCACCGGCATGGCCCCGTTCTTCCTGACGCTGGCCCTGTTCTTCGGTGCGCTCGTCCTGTGGATGGTGTTGCGGCCCTTGCAGAACCGCCCGATCGCCGCCGAGGTGCTGGCCATTCGCGTGGTGTTCGCCAGCTATCTGCCCGCGGCGGTCCTCGCCCTGGGCCAGTCGATCATCCTGTACTGCGTGGTGCGGTTCGCCCTCGGCATGCAGGTGGCGCATCCGGTGGCGATGCTCGGCTTCATGATGCTGATCTCGCTGGCCTTCGTCGCCGCGACGCAGGCCATCAACGCACTGGTCGGGCCGGCGGTCGGCCGCGTGCTGATCATGGCCCTGCTGATGCTGCAGATGGTCAGTGCCGGCGGGATGTACCCGGTCGAGACGACGTCCAGGCCGTTCCAGGTGATGCACAAGTTCGATCCGATGACGTTCGGTGTCAACGGACTTCGCCAGCTGATCCTCGGCGGCATCGACGGCCGGCTGTGGCAGGCCATCATCGTGTTGGTGTGCATCTGGCTCGGCGCACTGGGCATTTCCAGCCTGTGCGCCCGCCGCAACCGGACCTGGAACCTGATCCGGCTCTTGCCGGCCATCAAGATGTAGCGGCTTCTACCCCAGGCTGACGGTGCCGTCCGGGTTGACGCGCCAGTTCGGGTTGTGCGCGATTTCCCAGATCACGCCGTTCGGATCCTGGACGTGCGCGTGGAACACGCCACCGAACTGACCGGGCTGCGGCGGCTTGAGTGTGGTGCCGCCCGCGGCGGTCATCGCGGCCGCCAGCTCGACGACTGCGTCCGGGCTGTCGACGTTGTGCGCCAACGTGATTCCGCTGACCTGCGAATGGTCGGCAGCCTGCGCGAGGTCGGCATTGAACTTCTCCGCGAGGAAGAATCCGAGCAGCTGACCCGGCGCCGTCTGGTAGAAGATGATCTCCCCCGGCACATCGAGCGCCGGGGTCCACCCGAGCGCGCCGTAGAACTGCCGGGTGGCGTCGAGATCGACCGTGGCCAGGGTGAAGAAGTGCACTTGCTGCTTCATGGCCCCAGGCTACGTAGGCCCACCGACACTGCTCACGGGGCGCGACTAGAGCAAACCCACACCGGCGACCAGGAGCGCGATGACCTTGATCATCTCCAGCCCGACATAGGCGTAGTGACCGCGGGAGCGCGGACCTTGGCGGCCGGCGAGCACCTCGTCCGACCGGCGATTGAGCCCGGGCCGAACAGCGACCAGCTGCACGACCAATGCCCCCACGGCCACGGCGAACGCGACCATGACGGTGACCGACGGCCGATTCACCAAGGCTGCGAGCACGATTGCCGCGGCGAACACCAGCTCGACGGTGTTCAGCGCGCGGAACACCAGGCGCCCGATGCCGAGACCGATCGGCAGGGTGACGTTCGGCGCGCGGAATTTGAGCGGCGCCTCCAGGAAGGAGATGGCGAGCACCATCCCCAACCAGACGAAGGTGATGGCGACCTGGATCGCGGTCGGTGTACTCATCAGCGGCGAGGTTAGACGGCGAGCGGGCTGAACGCTTCGAACCAGATGCGGTCACGCGCCACACCGGCGGTCCCGAGCTGCCGGACCACCTCCGCCATGAAGGGCGTCGGACCGCAGATGTAGGCGTTGACATCCGGCGGAAATGCGATGGCGCTCAGGTCGATTCGGCCATGCCGGTCCGGTTCGGTGAGCGGATAGCCGTCGGGCAGCCCGTCGTACCAGGTGTGCAGTGCAGCACCGGGAATCCGCGCGACCAGATCGGCCAGTTCCGCACGGTGGGCGTGACTGGCGCGGGTGCGGTCGCAGTGCACGACGGTCACAGAGCGTTGGGGCTGCTCGGCCGCGATGAAGTACAGCATGCCCAGCACCGGCGTGATCCCGATGCCCGCCGAGATCAGCAACAGCGGCGTCTCGGCCGGACTGTCCAGGGTGATGTCGCCGAAGGGGTGCGACACCTGCAGCACGTCACCTTCGAAAACGTACTCGTGCAGGTGCGACGACACCGCGCCGTCGCGGCGCACCGAGATGCGCCACCCGTCCACGGCACCGGCGTGCGACAGGCTGTACTGACGAATCTGGCGCGCGCCGTCGGGCAGCTGCACCGCCACCGAAATGTACTGTCCCGGAGCGAAATCGGGCAACTTGGCACCATCGGCGGCAGCCAGTCCGAAGGCCACGGTGAGTGGCGACTGCTGCACCCGTTCGACCACCCGAACCGGCATCCAGACATGCTCCGGACTGGTGCCGGCCGCCTCATACAACTCCCGTTCGCGGCCGATCAGCAGGTCCGCCATCGACCAGTAGACCGCCGTCCACGCCTCGGCGACATCGGCGGTGACGACATCGGCACCGAGCACCTCGACGATCGCCGCGAACAGGTGTTCATAGACCACCGGGTACTGGTCCGGCGCCACGCCGAGGGACGCGTGCTTGTGTGCGATGCGCTCGACGACGTCCGCCCCGGGGGCATCAGGGTGCACGAGCAGCGTGGCGTACATCGCGACCGACCCCGCCAATGCCTTCTGCTGCGACCCGTTCGCCTGATTGCCGCGGTTGAACAGGTCACGCTCCAACTCCGGATGCGCCGCGAACAGGCGACGGTAGAAGACCGGGGTGATCTCGCCGATCGCACCGCCGACCACAGGCAACGTGGCTTTGACAACCTCGGCGTGGGCCGGCGGCAACGTGGACGTGGACGTGGACAACATGGCAGAACCTCTCACTTCGTCGTGAATGCGTCGGCGCGACCCGGATCGATGATTCGTCGAGGCCGGTCCGCCGCCTGCCAGCAGGCTATTTAAATAAGCATCATCGATGCAAGTATTATGCTGCGTGACCTACGACACCATGTAGTAAGCACCGGTCCGCAGTCGGAACGACCGATCCCGCGAATCCGGCAGCCAGAGGTTTGACTCCACCGTCAGACGGCAATGAACGAGATATGTTCACTGACAAAATGATTCCCCTGTTGGCGGCCGGAGCGTTCGCAGCGGCCGGCGTGGCCGCCTCGTTCGTGTCAGCCGATATCGTGCCGAGCACCGTCGGCGCCCACCCCGTGCTGACCAGCTACCCGCTGCAGCCCGTCGATGATCCCGGCCCTGGCCCGGGCGGTGGCGGTTGTGTCAACGGCCAGTGTGGTTCCGGTGGCGTGAATGGTGGTCCCGGAGGCGGCCCGGGAGGTGCCGGCTGCGTACCCACCCAATGGGGCACGGCGTGCGGTTCCGGCGGCACGAATGCCGGTCCGGGCGGAGTCCCCGGTGGTAGCGGCTGCATTCCCGGAGTGGGCTGCGGCGGCGGGCACGGCTAACCGCCGGTGAGCCCGGTTTCCCCGACCAGCAGACGATCGACGACGCTGGTGCTCTCGGGCGAAAGCCCTTGGTGCATCAGCGCGTCGAGCGGCTGGGCGGCCGCGGTCGCCGTCAGGTCTGCGCGACCTGCATGCGAATCTCCCGCAGCGTCCGCTCCAGGATGCGCGAGACGTGCATCTGCGAGACGCCGATCGTCTCCGCGATCTGGCGCTGGGTCTTGGATTTGAAGAACCTCAGGTAGAGAATCCGCTGTTCACGCACCGGCAGGGACTGCAGCACCGGTTTGACCGATTCGCGGTCGGTGATGCGCTCGAAACCTTCGTCGACGTCACCGAGCAGATCGGACAGCGACTGCGGGTTGTCCTCGTTGTCGACGACGGGCGTGTCGAGTGATTGCGGTTGATAAGCATTGGCCGCCAGGAGGCTTTCCGTGATCTGTTCCGGCGCAACGGACAGCGCCTCCGCCAGTTCGCTGATGGTCGGCGTGCGCCCCAACTGCTGCGTCAATTCCGTTGTCGCGCCCTTGATTTGCTGGCGGATGTCGCGAATGCTCCTCGGGACGTGGACTTTCCAGCCGTAGTCGCGGAAATGGCGGCGCAACTCCCCCATGATGGTCGGGACGGCGAACGCCACGAACCCGGCACCGTTGTCCGGATCGAAGCGGTTGATCGCTTGGATCAGGCCGACCCGCGCTACCTGGACCAGGTCGTCGAGGTTTTCCCCCCTGCCGTCGAAATGGCGGGCCAGCCGGTCGGCCAACGGGCAGCACCGCAACACGATTTGTTCGCGTTGCCGGGCGAATTCGTCGGATTCGGCCGGAAGGGCGCGTAGCTCTACCACCAATTCCGGTACGTCCGCATATTCGTCGGCGTAGCGGTCTCCTTCAGGTAAACGCTTCTCCAGCAACGAAGTTGACATGACGTGCCTTCCCCAGGCCCACAACACGCATCGGGAGATTCGGCTCCCTGAGTATCGACTCGGCGCCGTGGCATGCGTGTTGTTTCCACCAGTGAGGTGGACCGGCAATCTGCCGTCGCCGATCGCCACCTACGGCACCCAGCACAGCCGTGCCCTCATCTGGACCGCGGCTGCATACCGGACAGGTAGCTCTCAGCTGCCGTCGCTTCGGTCTAAGCAACTGCGCCATCTTGACGCTGTACCCGACCTTACCGCCGAACGCATCGGGGCACCACCGCGACGCTGCGCCGACCGGCCATCACAGCTGGTCAGGCGGCAAAAAACATTTCTGCGAGAACAGGTTTGGCCGAGAATGGCCCAGGGTATGCACCCCGTCGGCGTGAGCAGCACTTGAAAACCCAACAGGAACGGCTCTTTTCGATGGCGGTGTGTATTACCTGCGGAACGGATTGCGACGAGTCGTTCACGTTCAATTGGAACGGACGCAGCGCGAGCTTCGACTGCATCGAATGTATGGCCACGATGGTGGCCCCGATGTGCCGCCACTGCGGATGCCGAATACTGGGCCACGGGTTGCGACTCGATAGCGTCCCGGGGAGTGGTGGACTTCGGATCTGGCGTGGTTCACGCGTTGTGATCAACGAGTCATGGTGAACGCT